>JAESRJ010000134.1 GCA_016764715.1 Kordiimonadaceae bacterium
TGAGTTTACGCACCAAGCTTTTGGCTGATTTTGCCATCGCTTCATCGGTGTAGGCGCTTACCATAGCAGCGCCCAGCATCAATGTTTCCAGCTCCCCAACCTCCAGCGACATGGGCGGCAGGCAGTGGCTTTTGTCAATTAAATAGCCGACACCCGCTTCGCCGCTGATCGGCACGCCAGTTAAAATCAGGTCCTGAATATCGCGGTAAATGGTGCGCACGCTTACGTCAAATTCGTCAGCGATGCTCTGCGCTGTGATCGCCATGCGGCGACCCTGCATATAATTTACGATTTGAAAAAGTCTATCCGTGCGTTTCATACGTACTCTCTATCATACGGCTACTGACGAATTATGTCAGTATACTGTCAGTACCAGATATATTTCTGAAACTTCTAAGAAAACTGCGTGTTATCGGGTATTTTATTGGAAAGGCTGGCTGGGAAAACTAGCTTTTGGTATAAGGCCTTATTATAGACAGGTTCATTCCGGGCGGGGACGGCACCAATTATCGGGGAGAAGCGGCATGTTCCGCAAGATCGCATTAGGGTTTGTTGCAATTGTCGTTATTCTGCTGACGGTTGGTCTCTATTTGAAACCAACCACTAACGGGCCACTGCTCGATTTCATCACCGGCAAACAGCTTGAGACGCCGACGGAAGCCACCATCGGTGGCCGTTTTCAGTTGCCGGATGGCTTTAAAATTGGTGTTTTTGCAGCGAATATAAATAATGCGCGCATGATGCGGGTGACAAGCAGTGGGGACATTATTGTTTCCAGCATGCGCCCAGGTGAAGTGATCCTTTTGCACGCAGACAGTACCGGTAACGGCATTTCTGATGGCCGCACGGTGTTGCTGACAGGYCTTGATCAACCGCACGGCTTGGCACTCAAAGACGGCTATCTCTATGTGGCGGAAACAGGCGGTATCGGGCGCGCACCTTTTGACGCTGAAACACGCAAAATCGGCGCGCTAGAGCCTGTATTTAGCGATTTACCTCCCGGCGGCAATCACAAAACCCGTACAATTGATTTCGGCCCTGACGGTTGGCTTTATGTAACAGTAGGCTCTACCTGCAATGCCTGCATTGAAGAACACCCCTTTCGCGCTGCGATGCTGCGGATGAAACCTGATGGCTCCGACGCAGAAATTTTTGCGACCGGCCTGCGGAACACTATTGGATTCGATTGGCAACCCAAGACGGGTCGCCTTTACGGCACAGATAATGGCCGTGATCTGCTGGGGGATGATATCCCGCACTGCGAGATTAACCTGATTGAAGCTGACCAATTTTACGGCTGGCCTTTCACTTTTGATGATCTGGTGGTGGACCCAGATTTCGGCGCTGGTCGGGAAACTGAAATTGCCAGTTCGCGCGCGATGGCGCATGGGCTCGGCGCGCACGTAGCCCCCATGGGGATCAAGTTTCTTGATKCAGCCACATCGCCTGAAGGATACGGCGGTAAAGCACTGGTGGCACTGCACGGGTCGTGGAACCGCAGCACGCTTTCCGGCTACAAACTTGTTGCGCTGGAGTTTAGCGAAGACGGATCTGTGATAGAAACGGATTTCCTGACCGGGTTTGAAAAAGACGAAGATGTGATCGGCAGGCCCGTGGATATTGTACAGGGCGCTGACGGTGCGATTTATGTTTCCGATGATTATTCCGGTACGATCTATAAAATCGGTTGGGGCGATATTGTCGTACCAGGGTCCAAGGTTGCAGCTGCTGCGCCTGCAAGCGACCCGTTAGAGGGCATCAGCGAAACTGAGCTCGCTGCATTCCGCGAAGCCGGGCTGGAGCTATTTGAAGGCAACCCGTGTGCGTTCTGCCATGATGCCGAGGTGGCACCTGAAGGCGTGCAGGTGAAACTGCTTAAAAAGCTCGGTAATCGCTACACGATAGAAAGCCTGCAAGCGTTTCTTGATGCGCCGTCGGGGCCAATGCCGCGCCCTGATTTGACAGACGAGGAGCGTAAAGCCCTGGCTGTCTATTTGCTTTCAGAATATTGACGCGGCCCTCGCGTTCGGCATAGATGGCCTTACACGGGCCATTTAGAGCCCGAAGCGAGGAAGCAAAAATGAAGAAATTTCTATTAGGTTTAGCTATTTTTCTAGCCTTTGGCGTTGCGCTATACGGCTGGAGCTATGTTTTTATTGCAAGCATGGCAGAGAATAACGGAACGATGAGCCACCATTTGGCGGATCGTCCTATTGCCATGTATTTGCACGTTATTTTTGGGCCGCTAGCGCTGCTGATTGGCGGCTTTCAGTTCTACCCTGGATGGCGCAGCAAGCACCCTGCCTATCACCGGTTGGCCGGGCGGGTTTATGTAGGCAGCATGTCGCTGTCGGGTGTGGGGGCCTCGGTGATGGCGCTGACAACCAATTCGGGGCCTGTGGCCGCCGCCGGATTTGGCGGGCTGGCCATAGCATCGATTTTCACAACAGTGCGCGGTTACTTGTTAGCGCGCGCCGGAAGGTATGAGCTGCACCGCCGGTGGATGATCCGGTCTTACGTGCTAGCGTTTGCGGCGGTTACACTGCGTTTGCAGCTAGCACCTCTTGTAATGGGAGTTTGGACTGACTTTGCCACGGGATATGTGATCATCTCTTGGTCATGCTGGGTACCCAATTTGCTGTACGGCGAATGGTACGTCAGGAAATACGCCGCCATTCCAAAATAAAAAAGACCCCGCTGATGTGTTCAGCGGGGTCTTTTGGTTTTTAAGGGCGAGCCGAATTACCGGCCGTCAGATTTCTTTGGTACCGGGAAGCCACGGTCACGCATCAGCGCTTCGATCTTAGCATCCCTGCCGCGGAAAGCACGGTAAGCCTCCGCCGGGTCGATCGCGTTTCTTACGGCGAACAGGTTATCCACTAGGCGCTTGGCGACGTCTTTATCGTAGAAGCCGCCCGGTGCTTCGCGGAAAGCCTCAGCCGCATCTGCCGTGAGAACGTCCGCCCACATATAGCCGTAATAACCAGCCGAATAGCCTTCGCCTGAGAAGATATGACCGAAGTGCGGGCTGCGGTGCCGCATCACAATCTCTTTAGGCATGCCGAGGCTCGCCAGTGTGTCTTTTTCAAACTGGTCTGGGTCCAGCCCTTCTGGGTTGCTGGTATGGTAGCGCATATCAACGAGCGCGGATGCCAGATACTCGGTGGTGCCAAAACCTTGATTGAAGTTGGCTGCAGCTTTAATTTTCGCCACAAGCGATGCAGGCATTGGCTTACCGGTTTCAACATGGGTTAGGTAATTGTTGATGACCTCGTCTGTTGAAAGCCAGCGTTCGAGAAGCTGTGATTGGAACTCAGTATAATCCCGCACGCCGCCGTTCAGCCTTGGGTATTCAACGCGCGATGACAATGCATGCAGTGCATGGCCAAACTCGTGGAAGAACGTGGTGGCGTCATCCCAGGAAACGAGTGTCGGCGAGCCGTCCGCTGATTTCACRAAGTTTGAGTTATTGGTCGCCAGAACCGTTATCTTGCCTTGGTARTTCTCATRRCTGCGGAAACTGCGTGCCCAWGCRCCWGAGCGTTTKCCTTCCCGTGCGTASGGGTCGAGATACCAAAGGCCGATATGGTCRCCWGTGGTTTTGTTSGTYACTTCCCACACTTTTACRTCKTCRTGGAAWACAGAAACRCTGCCTTCTGCSACTGGYKCAAAGCTGAAGCCRAACAGCTCRCCGGCGACAAAGAACATGGCTTCACGGAGTTTATCCAGCTGCAGATACTGTTTGACCTCATTGCTATCGAGATCGTATTTGGCCAGGCGTACTTTCTCCGCGTAAAAACGGTAATCCCACGGGGCGATGGTAATGCCAGCTTTCTCGCCGTCAGCAACGGCCTGCATGTCGGCAACTTCTTCTTTCACCCGTGCGGTGGCTGCTGGCCAAACGGCTTCCATCAGCTCAAGCGCGCGCTTCGGTGTTTTTGCCATGCGGTTTTGCAGCCGCCACGCAGCGTAATTCTCATACCCGAGCAGTTTTACGCGTTCGTCCCGCAGACGCAGGATGTCAGCAATGATTTTATTGTTGTCAAACTGGTCTGCATTATCGCCGCGGCTATAATACATTTCCCACACTTTTTGGCGCAGTTCGCGGTTGGTGGCATAGGTCAGGAACGGGTCCATTGAAGAGCGCGTATTACTGACAGCGTATGTGCCGGTGCCTTCTTTACGCTCGGCTGTTGCTTTGGCGCTGGCAAGAAAGGCGGATGACAAGCCATCAGCGCCAGCGTCTTCAAAGTAGATCGCATACGACTGTTCGTCGTTCAGCACGTTATTGCCGAAAGACGTGTGCAGGCCTGCAAGCTCTTGATTGATGGCTGCGTAACGATCTTTAGCGTCGCCTTCCAGGGTAGCACCGTTGCTGGCAAAGCCATCATAGGTCAACCATACAAGGCGTTGTTGGTCAGGTCTGAGTGATTTAAATGCGTCACCTTCGTAAACTGCTTTAATGCGAGCAAAGAGCTTATCGTTCTGTGTGATTTTTGATCGGAAGGCTGACAGTTGCGGTACGATTTCGCGCTGGATTGTGCGGAATTCGTCGCTCGAGTTATTGGATGACCATGTACCGTAGTAGGAAAACACTCTGCCGAGCGCACGGCCTGTGTCTTCCATCGCGACGATGGTATTCTCAAACGTAGGCGCGTCGCTGTTGCTGGAGATTACTTCGATCTCCGCCAGGTTATCGGCCATGCCTTTAGTCAGGGCAGTCGTCAGGTCACTTAGTTTGGCGGTGTCAAAATTTGGTACACCGCCGTAAGGGCCTTGCCATTCTGCCAGAAGGGCGTTTTCAGTTGCCATAGGTGCCTCTGCCACTGTTTCGCCTGCTCCCTTAGTTTCATTTTTGGTTTCTGCTTCTGAGCATGCGGCTGTCAGCATCAATACGGCGATGCTGACGCTTTTCAGAAGGCTATTTCTATAGGTTGATTTTGTCACGGTGACGTCCCCTTTTTATTGTCCCAAATACCCACTTTTATCAGGCGGCCACCCTAGACAAAGCACGGGGTGGCAGCAAACTCTTTTCGGTGAGCCGAATGTGTGAGATCCTCGGCCCAAGTAAGCGCGTGTCAAACCCCGCCCAAAAACCTTGACGTGGCTGGGTCTTTTACCTGCTGGCGTTCGTAGTTAGGGGTAGGGCAACAAATTGAGGGTCACATCTAATTTATACTTGGGCTTTTTTTTCGCGCGCGGCGCTCTAGTTTAGCGCTTGTGAACGGAGCAATTAGAAGAAGAATTTTATGATTACGATACACCATTTAAATGATAGCCGGTCGCAGCGCGTGCTGTGGATGCTGGAAGAGCTGGGCGTTGAGTACAGGATTGAGCATTATGCGCGGGACGCAGTTACGCGGCTTGCACCTGATAGCCTGAAGAAAATCCACCCGCTCGGCAAAAGCCCGGTTATTCAGGACGGGGATATGATCGTGGCGGAATCGGCTGCGGCAATTGATTATCTGTCACGCACATACGGCAAAGGCAAGTTTTCACCAACGGCTGATAGCGCTGACTTCAACAGATATAACGAGCTGATGCACTATGCAGAAGGCTCCGCCATGTTGCCGTTGATGCTGGGGCTGTACGTGAGCCGCTTGGGCGAAGCTGGTGCGCCGCTCGGCCCTCGGATACAAAGCGAGCAAGCACTGCATCTCGGCTATCTGTCTACTTTGCTTGGGGAGCAGGATTACTTCATGGGTGATGCGATCTCAGCTGTGGATGTTCACACCAGCTTCATTCTGGAAGCCGCCAACATGCGTGGCCCGTTGAAGGAATTCCCAAACCTTGTCGCCTTGCTGAAGCGCCTCCAGGCCCGGCCAGCATACCAGCGCGCGCTTGAAGCTGGTGGGCCGTACTCGTTCGCGGCATAGCGGCCATTGCTTGGTGGATGCGGTGGCGCTGTTAATGACGTTAAATATATTTTAGCACTGGTCATTTATTTGGCCGGTGTTTTTTATTGAGGCTGGACTGGCTTTTGTCCGTTAAGCGGGTGTTATAGATACGCAGGTACACTCGGTTTCTAAGAAACCTCTGTATTAGCGTTGGGATATTTATTGAACGGCCGTCTGTATACTGAAATGATGTTCGCCTTCTACCGCTCAGCAAAGCTGCTGAAATGGCTGTTTGCAGGGTCGCTGGGATTAGGGGTCTGCTTTGTATTCGCTGCGCCAGTTGCGGCATTAGAGCCCGGCTCTGAGCGTCACTATTCAAAAGCCAACCCCGTCAAGATTGCTATGTTTGAATACCCTCCGACCGTGGTCGTAAAAGGCGGTATTCTTAGCGGCCTTTACGTTGAGCAAACGCGGGCGATTTTGGAAGAATCCGGTTTGCCTTACGATATTAAATTGACGCCGCTGGGCCGGATGTACCGGGACTTTTATTCAGATGCGCCAAAAATGGATGGATGGGTGTCAATTCCGGTAAGTGGTGCGCTGGATATAGGGGCGCCTGTCATGCCATCCGCCTATAGCAGTATCACGCTTAGCTTATACGGAAAGCCCGGTAGCGTGCCCCCTAAACTGAGTGTTTTGAATAATTCTGTTTTGATAGTCATTCACAGTTACCGTTACGCTGGGTTATTGGAAAAATTGCAAACCACGGACGGTATTCAGTTGATAACAACGCCTAATCATTTGGTGGCATTCAAGCTGCTAATGGCTGGCCGTGCGCCTTATGTTCTGGATTATGATGGCCCTGCCGCTTTTGCCCTTCGCGAGCTTGGGCTGGAAAGCCTGCCGTTTACCCGTGTTGATAGCTGGGTCACACAGCTGTTTGTCTCGAACAAAATCCCGGGCTCAGCAAAGCTTTTGAACCGCCTCAGTAAAGCGGCAGAACGTGTTTTAGCACGCCGATCCTCCCGGTAATTTAGGKCAWGCGWTTTACTGGCTTTCAGGGGCGTTAACTGCCGGTGCATTTCAGTGGCTGGCCATATAAGCCCTAACGCGCTGCACGGCGTTGAGGCGGATATCCATATAAAACAGCGGGAAATCAAGCCCGTGATAGTTTTTCCCGCCGAGATCCGCTGCGGCAAGTGGTGTGCCCGTAAAATCAGCCACGGTTAGAAGGCCGTCTCTGCATTCGGCCCAGGTTACATTGGGTGTGGGGGCTGCAAGAGGGCCGAAGACGGTTCCTGCAGCACTGTCATCCCCCCACGGTTTGCGGGCAAATTCGCCGCTCGGGGTGATCGCCCCTTGGTGGGCATCGGCTTCTGCGCGCGTGCCGTCACGCTGCCAATTGAGAGGATTGGTACAGAGCAGGTTTTTGTGCCTCGCTTGCGGCGTCGGGTTTTCGCCGTAGGTAACCCAGTGGATGATGCAGCGGGTATCAGTTTCAGTTTCGCAGGCCTTCACAGTCGTTAGGCTACCGATGAAATCATTAGAAATTACATTGCCGATCAGATAGGCAACGACCATACGGTCCGCGAGCAGGGTGCCGTCGATACGCGCCTTCATCAGGCGTTCGGCGTGCGCTGTGCCTTGGCTGTGGCTCGCCAAAATGAAGGGCCTACCTTTACTGTGATACTCAATGAAATAATCAAAGGCGCGCTCCACATCTGAGTAGGCGAGGCCCATGGACTTGGGAATGATCGTGGCATCATCTGAAAAATACCGCAGATATGTCGCCTGCCGGTAACGCGGTGCATATACTGCGCAGCAGCCATTGAAGGCGCTTGCCTGATTGATCATCATCCACTGAGTGTTTTCCTCAGTGCGGCTGTCCATCTCAAGATGAGAGTTCCAGTCTTTACCGTTTAGGAAACCGGTGGGGTGAATGAAAAACACATCAACAGGCGTATTTTCCGCAGCTGTAAGTCCCGCTGGCGACTTGTCAGATAGGTCTTCTGTGGATGGTAGGGCAGCCCAGCTTTTTTGATCCGCATAATTAGGCGGCGGGACGGCACGGTCGGGTTCCCAGCCGTGGCTCGGCATCGAGTATGCAATCACCATGTTTTGCAAAGTGTAAGTGCCGCTCACATGGAGTGCACCACCTGACAGAAACATAATGACCAAAATGCCGCCAATGATCTTTGCCGTTTTTTTCATATCAGCTTCCCTGACTCTGTTTTAAAACCTCCGCAGATTTTTAGTCAGTCTTTAGCGCCCTTGTTTTGCGAGATATGCAGATACGCGCTTTACTGCATTTTTTCGAATATCCATATGAAATAGTGGATAATCGAGGCCGTGGTAGTTTTTCCCGCCCAAGTCCGCTTCCTCGTAAAGAGTGCCGTCCATGTCGCGCACGATCAGGATGCCGTTAATAYATTCAGCGGATGTTAGTGCAGGGATCGGATCTTTGAGCGGATCAAAAACCGCGCCTGCCGGGCCGTCATCGCTGAAAAAATCGCGGGCAAATGTGCCGGAAATTGGCACGGCGCCAATATGGCTACTTGCGTCCGCTTTGCCGCCGCGTTCCCAGTTAATAGGGTTGTGGCAGAGCATGCCTACTTTGTGGCGGTCTTGCGGTGCCCCGTTTTCGCCGTATGTCGCCCAGTGCAGCAKGCAGCCGCTGTCTTCCTCCCGCGTGCAGGGTTTGACGGTGCGAAGCGCGTCAGCCTCTGTGTTAGTGATCGTCATGCCGATCAGGTAAGCGGCAACCATGCGGTCTGCAAGCGGCGTGCCGTCAATGTGCTCGCGCAAGAGGCGGAAAGCATGCTCGGTGCCTTGGCTGTGGCTGGCGATAATGAAAGGCCGACCTTTGCTGTAAGTCTCGAGGAAGTGATTGAAAGCGTTCACCACATCGCTGTAGGCCAAATCCATGGTGCGGGTAATGATGACTTCATCGTCGGTCAAATAGCGGAAAATTGAGGCCTCGCGGTAGCGGGGTGCGTAGATATCGCAGCAGCCATTGAAGGCGCTGGCCTGGTTGATCAACATCCATTTGGTATTTTCTTCCGTGCGGCTTTCTTCTTCCAGAAGAGAGTTCCAATTTTTGCCGTTCAGAAACCCGGTTGGGTGAACAAAGAATACGTCTGCCGGCGCATCTGTTGCAGCAACCTCCCCTACGGGTAGGCTATCGGCCAAATCGTCGGTGGCGGGCAACGCCGCCCAAAATTTTTGCTGGCTGTAATCCGGTGCAGCAACATTTAGGGACGCGTCATAGCCGTGGTCAGGCTCGGCCATGGAAATGAGGATAGGGATGTAGGCTCMTGAGGTATAAAGATAAACCCCGACGACCGCTAAAAACCCGATTATGCCGCCTGCAGCGTATGTTTTCTTACCCATGATTTTCGCTTAACCCCCTGTTTGTGTGGTTGCATATGTKTCGCGCAGTTCGCGCTTTAGAACTTTGCCGATGGCGCTGCGCGGTAATTCGTCTGTGAACACCACATCGTGCAGGCGCTGGGTTTTACCAACGCGTTCCGCCAGCCATGCTTTGATTGTATCGCCTGCGTCCTCTGCGCCTTTTTCGCGCACGATAATGGCCACAGGTGTTTCGCCCCAATCTTCCGAGGGCACGCCGATGACGGCTACGTCTGCCACAGCCTCGTGCTTGATCAATTCTGCCTCAAGGTCGCTCGGGAAAATATTAAATCCGCCTGAGATGATCATATCTTTTTTGCGGTCCATTAAGGTCAGGAAGCCGTCTTCGTCAAAGCGGCCATTATCGCCTGTGCGGATAAAGCGTTTGCCTTCTGGGCTATACCATTCCGCCTCGCGTGTTTTCTCTGGCTGGCCGTAGTATCCGGCCATCATCGCACTAGAGCTGCCAACTACCTCTCCGATTTTGCCTTGGGAAACCTCAATGCCGTCATCGTCGATCAGTCTTATATCGTGGCCTTCCGCGGGCAAGCCAACGGTGTGCAGTTTATCTGGGCACAAGTGCGCAGGCAGCATGCAGGTGCCGCCGCCTTCTGTCATGCCGTAAAATTCTACGAGGCCACCGGGCCATCGGGCAACAATGTCGCCCTTAAGTTCGCCGGAGAAAGGTGCGCTGGTGCAAAATTTCATCACAAAGCTGGACAGGTCATAGCTGTCAAAGTCAGGCAGGGCCATGATGCGTTTATACTGTACTGGCACCAGCATGCTGTGCGTGGCTTTATGTTCGGCCGCCAGCGCCAAGAAACCCGATGCATTAAATTTKCCCATTATCACTACTGTGCCGCCCTGCGCGATGCCGGGGACAAARCTAACCAGCGTTGTRTTCGAATAAAGCGGYGTMGCGATCATKGTSACAGAGCTAGCYTCATAGSCAAAWRCAATGCCTGCRCGSTTGATRTGCTCGCTGCGCATGCCGTGGCTCTGCACAATGCCCTTCGGTGTGCCTGTAGTGCCTGACGAATAGATAATATTGAACGGCCAATCAGGCTGAATTTCAATTGGTGTAGGGCCAGAGCTGGCCTTCGCAGCCCAGGCGGTAACAGCCGCGTTTTCAAGCGAATGAATTGGCATGCTGCTTTCAAGGAAAGGAGTGACGGCCTCAGCTAGCGTATCTTCAATGAAAAGCATTTTCGCCCGGCTGTCTTTTGCCATATTGGCAATGCCTTCAGCTGTGGATGACGGGGCGATCAGAGAAGGAACGACAGCAGCCCGTAGTGCGCCGAGGAAAAGCACAACATAAGCGCTGCTGTTATATCCGCAGAGAGAAACAGCGTCGCCTTGTTTTAGGCCTGCCTCCTGGAATGAAGTGGCCACCTTATCCATCTGGTTGTCTAGTTCAGCATACGTTAGCTGCAGCTCACCGTCGATAACCGCGATTTCTGTGGGCTGAGAACGGGCAAAACTCCGCACTAAGTCAGGCAAAACAAAAAACGTATCTTCGGTCATGCGCGGTGCTCTCCCCTTCGGCATTTACTTGATTGAAGAATAGAGCGATTGCCTGCGCTGTAAAGGGTGCGGTGCGGCAAGCTGCCGCTACGACCGTCCCGAGTTAAATTCGCTGCTATGCTTCGCCAAACAAAATACAGGGAGCGAGAGCATGAATTGGTACTTTTTAGGCGCGGCGGCGGCTAGTTTTTTTACGTTTGCTATTCATACATTTGTCGGTGGGCCAGCGATCGCAGGGCCGCTACTCGAAGCTGCGGACATAAAAAAAATACCGAAGTTTACCAACTATTAYTGTTGGCATMTMGTGACYATYGTTTTGTTTGYTATGGSCGGYGCGTTTGCTTGGGCAGCTTATTTTCCAGAAGGCATTGAGCTGGGCTGGATTTCGTTTTTATTTGCCGTCAGTTTTATGCTTTGGAGCCTCATTATGATTATGAAGCATAAGCTGAAGCTGATGCAGTTTCCCCAGTGGATACTGTTTTTAGGAATATCTGTAATTGCCGGGCCTGGTTTGGTTTAAACCCCTGCGCTAAGTTAACGAGCCCATCACGAACGGGAATGCAGCTGAAATGGCCACACCCAAGCTGCCAAAAAGCAAGCCTAGGCCCACAAGCCTYGGCCCATGCAGTTTGCTCCAYAAAAGGAAGCCTGTCAGGCTCATCATCAAGAGCGCGCCAGCMACCGTATCGAAAAATAAGATCCACATCACACCGAGCCCTGAACCTTTATGTAGGTTTTTAAGGAAAGCCCAGACGTTGTTTTCTACTTCCTTAAGGCTCACCGTATTGGCGCCTTGCGTATAGTCAGCAGTGATGGTGCGGTTAGGGCCCCGAAGCCGGACATCATACCTAGCAGGACGGGTAAGCACTTCGCCGTTGAACCGTGCTCGTTGGCGGAGCCGAGTGCGAATTTGGGCTTTGTCAGCCTTAAAACCAAACCGTTCTTGAACCCAACGCTCTAAATCGCGGCCCGAATTAATTAAGCTAGTGGCTACTTTGATCTCAATATCTGCAACTTCAATTGCCTTGCCAGTATCGATTTTAAGAGTGGAACGGTGGTTCAGTAGAAAACCACTCGTGCCCACCAAGAGAAAGATCAAAGCGCCCCATAGGCCAGTCCAAGCGTGCACGCGTTTTAACCAGATAAGGATGGTGGCTTTTTGAAAACGGGCAGGGATGAAATGGTAGCCTAAGCCGTTCTTTTTCACCAGCGGGCGCGCAGTATCGTGGGGCATGCTATAAACCTTGTTATGTGACATAAGACCCTTTAGCGATATTAATAATCATTTGCAACAAATAACTGATACTGTACCGCTGAGGCGAACGCGTTTATATAAGACGAGCGGCCTCTGCTGGGAATAGCCTAGGGTCGCTATAGGCGGACAGTAATCCAGCAGCGGTTAAGAAAAGGAATGCGAGTGTCAGTTTTTGAGCTAATAAGTTCAAAAAAGTCTTTTGCAAGCAAGTGGATCGGGCACACTAAGCTGAACGAATACGGCTTGCATAAAGCGAGAGTCCATTTGGCTGATGCGTGCCTTGCTGCCCGAAGGATGCAGGGATTTGGCGCGCCTGCGAATTTCAGTACATTCCAGCGTGACGGTATTACGGTGATGCCTAACTATTTGCCGTCGGATGGTTTTGCCAGCATCAAAATGGAAGCACTGCGGATTTTYGCYGAMGCGGCRGRCAASMANCCSANNRYTRGSAAYRMTGNSGYGRAANNRGGCTTTGGWGARAAGCAGCCCTTTGCWGGYGGGTTTGACCGGTATGATGGYGGYACSCTCAATAGGTTTCTTGATATCACGGAGGAGGGGACGCCGGAGTGTTATAAATTCGCCTCCAGTCTTGCTATCAGCCAACTTTACTGTCAGGCTGCGGGAACTATAAAGCGGCCCGCTAAATTTCAGCTATACCAAACCATTCACGGGGACGACAGCACCAACCCTGACAACCAGAAACTGCTTCACCGCGACACGTTTCATTCTGCGATCAAGCTTTGGTATTTTTTCAAGGATGTGGAGCTTGAGCAGGGTCCGCTCGAATATGTTGTGGGTAGCCATAGGATGGGCGAAAAACGCCTAAAGTGGGAACATCAGAAAAGCGTGCGGGCTTCCTCTGGTAAGCGCGGTGCAACACAAGGTGGCGCATTCCGCGCTTCAGCCGCGGATTTGCGCTATATGGACCTTCCCCAGCCAACGTCCTTCCCAGTGAAAGCCAACACATTGATCCTTGCAGACATTCGCGGATTTCACCGCAGGGGGCACGCGGAAACACACAGCGAACGCCTCGGCATTTATGCCAATTTCCGGCCGTTCCCCTTCAGCCCCTTTCGCTGTTAGCAAGTGAGTTGCGATATGTTTGTGCGGCCGCGCGGACATTGCCTGCACTAGGTATCTTGCTCTTGGGACTGTTTTCTATTCCAAGAAAGTCGCCAAATTTGCACCAAGCATTGCAAAGGCGCCAGCGGCGACTTTGCAATAGCTGGTTCCTAAGCCTAAGCGGCCACCGTCTGGGCTGCCTGTTTATAGAGGATTAGATCCTCAATCGTCACCACTGGCATTTGCTGCTTTTCGCCGAAGGTTATGATCTCTGGTAGGCGCGCCATGGTGCCGTCCGGGTTGGTTAGTTCGCACAGCACAGCTGCTGATTTGAAGCCCGCTAGCTCAGCGAACTCAACCGATGCTTCGGTGTGGCCTTCGCGAGCAAGCACGCCGCCCACAGCAGCGCGCAGAGGGAATACATGGCCCGGCCTTGCGAGGTCGCTTGGCACGGCCCCGTCGGCGATAGCAGCCTGAATGGTGGTCACACGGTCTGCCGCTGAAACGCCGGTGGTCACGCCTTTTGTGGCTTCAATGGTAACGCTGAAACCAGTGCCCATGGAGGATGTATTGTCTGCGACCATTGGTGGCAGGTTGAGGCTATCAAGTTTTTCGCCGGTTAGGGCCAAGCATACAATGCCCGTGCCGTCGCGTACCATAAGTGCCATTTGTGCATTGGTGAGKGTTTCGGCAACAAAGATCATATCGCCTTCGTTCTCGCGGTTCTCATCGTCAACAACAAGAATACCGCCGCCTGCTTTCAAAGCGGCCACGGCCAAGTCTACACGCTCAAATGGCGTGCCGCTCAGCGCTGACTTTCTAGTCTCAAATGTAGATAGGTTCTGATTCACTGTATGTCCTTCACATTAGGGCAGCAGGAATCAGGGCTTAAAGTGCGGTTATAGGACTGCAAAAAAAACAGCCCTATATAGCAATCACGGGTGCCTCTCAGCACCAAAGATCACCGCTTCCACTCTCTCATCCGGACTATACCGTCGGCTCCGGCATCTCACCGGATCTGCTGACCCTTTTGAAAACAAAAGGCGCTCGCGGGCTCTTCCCTTTCGGGAAATACCGCCGGTCAGGAATTTCACCCTGCCCTGAGTACAAGCTATTTCACGCTGCTGACAACCAGCAACATAAAGCTAAATATAGAGCTGCCGTGAAGAATTCAAGGGGCGTTGCTAAACTCATGTAGCCAATTTTGACCGACCTGTGGGTCACCAAAGTCCGTATGTTCGTCCTCCGACGTGAGTGTGAAGCCCGCTTTTTCGTATAGACGCCGCGCCTGTGCCAAGATGGCATTTGTGTAAAGCACGATGCGGTCGTACCCGGCGCGTTCAGCGAAGGACATACATTCTTCCAGTAGGCGAGAGCCGAGGCCCAAGCCCCGCGCGCTTTCGTCTACATAAAACAGTCGGAGTTTAGCCGTGGTATCATCTTCCCGAATGAGAAATATGCTGCCAACGTTCCTGCCGTCTACTTCTGCGATCCAGCAGTGCTCGACTTTGGGGTCATAGTCACTGATGAAGTCTGCAGCAATGCGGGTTACAAGCGCTTCGAAACCCTCGTTTAGGCCCCAGGTATCTGCATAATATTTACTCTGGGACGAAATAACCCAGCCAATGTCACCGGGCCTATGGTCGCGAATGATGGCAGYKCGMGGYTTTGYMTCVYCGTGYCCRAGTGTTYTCTCRATSGTTTGCATVGCGCTTACCATGTCGTRYAATTGKTCACKTGAAAGGCCTTTGAATTTCTCGGCAATRTCGGCRGWGGCCATKACSGCAAGGTCKGTGGCTTCYTTGYYGCCTTTTTCCGTTAGRGATAASCGCATGGAGCGYGCRTCYGTTGCGCTRGGKGAGCGCTGKAGGTGYCCGCTTTCTTCRAAYTTCTTYAAAATGCGGCTGAGATAYCCGGCRTCAAGYTTSAGCGCCGCAGCAATCTCACTGGCCGTGGTTTCCCTGCGGTTGGCAAGCTCGTAAACGACGCGCGCTTCCACTAGAGAATGATCGCTGCTCAACATTCGTTTGTGCAGGAAACCAAATTCCTGTGTATAAAATCGGTTAAACCGCCGTACTGAAAGAATTTTTTGGATGTTGGTGTCTTGATGCATCACAGTCTCCGCATGGGTATATTTGTAATAATCAAGTAATTAGTTGATTTTGTCAAGTAACTGTATGACGGCCGGCTACAAGAATAGTCGGGACTTAAAAAGTTAGCTTTTGGGCGAATTTTCGGTTTTTGGGTGGTCTTTAATGCCGGTGCCGTACGCAACCATTTCAATGGCGGTTATGAACATGCCGGTGATCCGACTGCTGCCATAGCGGATGTTGACGACGCGGTCGAACCCGCGTAGGCGGGCGTCTTCCCGAAGGCGGATTAATGCTTCGCGCCTGCCGCGCACAACCAGCCGCTCATAGGCTTTGATGTTGCCGCCGATTATCTTGCGGAACTGGATGATAAGCGTACGGAAGAAATCATGCGCGACTACTACTGAGCCGCAAATCATCACGCCGCTCGCGGCATTTTTACCGATATTCTTGGTGGTGCTGAGCTTGATATCGCTGAGCAAAGCCTCGCGTTCACCCATCTGCCTGTTGTGACGGCGTTCGTACAGTGTGGCGATCAGCCAGCCGAGGCCACCGATTCCGATGGCCTGATAGATATTCCCTGCGACAAAATCGTAGAAGTTTCCGCCAAAGAAAAACTGCAACACTTCTGGCATCTCGGACAGAGCTTTGTCGAACTCATCAAATTGGTCGAAAAAACTATCCATTGGCTGGGGAGAGCTTTACTGCAGTGCCGTAGGCCAACAGTTCAACGGCACCACCAGTAATACTCGACGTAGTGATGCGTACATTCACAACGGCGTCTGCGCCCAGTTCGGATGCGTGCGCTTCCATGCGGGAGGTGGCTTCYTCGCGGCCTTCTACAAGAAGATCGGAGTAGCCTTTAATCTCGCCGCCGATCAAGCCTTTGAAGAAGGCGGCGATGTCTTTGCCGATGTGTTTGCCGCGTACGGTGGAACCTTGCACGAGGCCCAATTGCGTTTCAACTGTGCGGCCTGGAATAACTTCGATATTGGTAATGATCATCTGCGCTGTGTTTCCCTCACTAGCTTCCCTATAGAAAGATATAAGCGCTTGCGGCGCGTCTTACCAGTCCCAGYCGTCATCCTCAGCCTGATCATCAATGATRACATGGCCGAACAGGTCGTATTCGTCGCTGGCATCAATATGGGCCATRACCATGTCGCCYACTGAATATTCTGTGGCGCCTTTRAGGWAYACYTTGCCGTCRATCTCRGGCGCRTCWGCGTACGTGCGGCCAACVGCMCCTTCTKCGTCGACAACRTCRATSARCACAGCCATTTCCWTGCCGACGCGCTTCTTCAGCTTGGCWGCRGAGATCTTCTGGCTGGCRGCCATGAAGCGTTCCCARCGYTCTTGCTGAACTTCTGGCGCAACATGGTCTGGCAGTTCGTTGGCGGCTGCGCCGTCAACAGGCTCATACTTAAAGCAACCAACCCGATCGAGCTGGGCCTCCTCAAGCCAGTTGAGCAGATACTGGAAATCTTCTTCGGTTTCGCCAGGGAAACCAACAATGAASGTAGARCGGATTACCAGTTCAGGCACAATCTCGCGCCATTTTTTAATGCGCTCTAATACCTTGGCATCGTTTGCAGGACGTTTCATCGCGCGCAGAATTTTAGGGCTGGCGTGTTGGAACGGAATATCCAAATACGGCAGAATTTTACCCTCTGCCATCAGCGGCATAATATCGTCCACATGCGGGTAGGGGTAAACATAGTGCAGGCGCACCCATACATCCATATCGCCGAGCGCACGGGCAAGGTCTGTCAGATGAGCGCGTATTTCTTTGTCTTTCCACACTTCTGTCGCGTGCTTACGGTCAAGCCCGTAGGCGGAGGTGTCCTGACTGATGATCAGGATTTCCTGCGTGCCCGCTTCAACCAATTTTTCAGCTTCGCGCAACACCGCGCGGATCGGGCGCGAGTTCAGATCACCACACAGGCTGGGGATGATGCAGAATTTGCAGCGGTGGTTACAGCCTTCGGAAATCTTCACATAACTATAGTGGCGCGGCGTAAGTTTCAGCCCCGCTTCCGGTACCAGATGCATGAAAGGGTCATGCGGCTGCGGGGATGCTTTATGAACTTCGGCAACTACTTGTTCATATTGCTGCGGGCCAGTGACAGCCAAAACTCCGGGCACCACTTCGCGCACAGCGCCCTCATCGACACCCARRCARCCCGTSACGATAACCTTGCCGTTYTCMGCCARSGCTTCMYYRATAGCRYYSARACTTTCKKCCTTGGCRCTRTCRAKRAASCCGCAKGTGTTSACRATCACMRCGTCWGCRCCYGCATAGTCWGGSSTKAKCKCRTAGCCTTCAGMSCGNRAGCNKGGTCAGGATACGTTCACTGTCCACCAGCGCCTTCGGGCAACCGAGCGAAACAAAACCAACTTTTGATGTCTGTGTATTCATGGGGGCGGCTTATACACAGGCAAGCCGCTAAAGGCCAGCCCTCATATGGTACGGCCTTTTACGCTGGTCTTTAGGTGGTTTTGTTATTCAGGTTTTTATAGCCCTCTAGAACGCGTTTATGCTATCTATGCGATAATTTTACCATATGATGATTTTGAGGCTGAGCAGAATACGATCCGTAGAGGAGGGGACTATGCGCGACGGATATAATCCAAAGTTTTTACATGGCACTGAGGACAGCTTTCATATTGAGCTGCCAAAACCCAGTTTGAACATACAATCTGACATATTGCTGCCTGAAGGCGCGGTGGACGGTGAGTTTGAAGTTAAATATATWCATTATTCGTTATTGATGAGTAAGAGCAATCGCCAAGCGCTGGTTTCTGCCGCTAATGTGGATAACGCAAATCAGCAAACGGTTTCGGGTTCAAAAGGCCGTCGGTGGTTTGTGGATGCTCGTGTGGGCCGCGCTAACCAAATTGGTAACGCGTCCTATAAACACTCGCCCTGGGATAGGGGCCATCTTACCCGGCGTACGGCGGTCACGTGGGGTAGTTTTGCGACGGCACTGAAGGCGAGCAACGATAGCTGTGCCTACACAAATGCTGCGATGCAACACGAAAATTTCAATGAAGATGAATGGCGGGTCCCTGAAGAGCTTGTTGATGATTTTGACTTGGCAAAGGATAAGAAACTGACCGTCATGACGGGGCCTGTGTTTACGACTTGCGACCGGTTTTTTACGAGAAACTTGGGTGATGCCCCCGTCCGCATTCCTGCGGGTTTCTGGAAAATACTCTCGTATATCAATAAAAATACGGGTGAGCTTTCCACCGATGCCTACATCTTGTTTCAAGACATTGAAGCGATCCGTAGCAGCCGCGGTCGCCAGCGCGTTCAACTAGGGAATTTTGCGGTAACCACCACGGAAGTTGCTCTTTGGACTGGGCTGGAATTTGATCAGAAACTATACGATTCGAACGGAATGATGTTTGCGGGCGACGACGGTATGGGTGCGGAAATCTTGAGTGCCTCGCGTATGAAGGCATTRTTGCCTGCGGGCCAAGCGGCCACGCTTAGTGCGGGTATTGCGGATGAAGAAGCAATTCAGAACGCGCGGGAAACAATGAGTTTGGAAGATTTCTACAGCTTGATCGAGGCGGTTAGTTGGGTGTAATTTCGGTGGGTCTACGCTTAGCGGTATATACTGCCGAGTGATTTGTAACAGGGGATGGCTTAGTTTGCCTATTTCCCAGCCAATGCCTCGCCGCCGTCGATGCTGTCCGAAATGCTAACGAGGGCATTGAGTGGCACTGCTTTGCTATGGGAAACCAGAGAGTGGCACAACCATGTTACAGGCGATAAAAACACGTGTCCAACCACGGCCGCCGGAAGGCACCCCGTAAGAGATAGCCCGCCGTATCAGGCCGGTAACTTCGAAAACGGCTGCGGTTTTTTATGCTTTATAAGGCAAACACAGTGACTGACTGCCGCCTGAAGCAATGAGCTTTCCGTTCTCGTCCCAAACGGACGCACTGCCTGCAAGCAGTCCGCCTTCGCCTATGTCTGCTACGGCGTCGCAGTAAAGCCACTGTGAGTTTTGCCCGTTACAGTGAAACCGAACGCTTAAGTCTAGGCTCGGCGCAACATAGGCTGGTTCGTCATGTGCATTCCAGGCCGCAGGCCACTGCATGGTATCGATCAAAATTAAACTGCGAGCCGCATCTATATAGGCATCGGGCACACTGATTTCTGGCAGGTATTTATACCACTGGCTAAAATAACCGTCACCTGTCTTACTTTTGCTTATATCGAAGTTTTCCCAAAAAGCAAAAGGACCGACGGGAGGGCTTTCAGCATTTTCGTCAAGCGGCGTAAAGTGTTTGGGTGCCGGGAAATATTGATGCGACAGTCCCTCGCCTTCCGGTCCGGTCCATATCATTGCCTGCAACATAACCTTTCCGTCCTGCAACAGTTTGGCACTGTAAGCAGAGGCCGCACGGCCTCGTTTACTGCATTCAATATGTACTTCAGCGTCCCCGAACTTTGCGACACGCAGATACTGGCCAAAATAGGATATGGGCCGAGCATGCTCGCTGAAGCTACCTACTGCGCGGAGAATGCAGGCAGCCAGATAGCCGCCGTTTGGTCCCCATATTTCCCAATCTTTATGGATTTCAATTTTATACACGCCTTCCGATACGTCCGTGTTTGCGCTTTGTTCGTTTAGGTTACCCATGTCGCTGGCCTATTTTGTACACTATTTGTTCTCTCTGATAGAGATATAGGCCTGCTGCGTCTAGTGGCAAGGGAATATAGCCTCTATAGTCCCCCGACATGAAGACCGTAGAGGGACCGCGCATGCAAAGTGAAGAGTTTAGGAAGTACGGCCACGAAATTGTGGACTGGATCGCTGACTATATGGACGGCGCCGCTGATTATCCTGTCCGGGCACAAGTGCTACCGGGCGAGATTCGAGCCAAACTGCCGGAAAATGCCCCTGACGCTGGCGAACCCTTTGCCGCAATGATGCAGGATTTCAAGGACATCATCCTGC
The DNA here is from genome assembly GCA_016764715.1 of Kordiimonadaceae bacterium. GTDB lineage: Bacteria > Pseudomonadota > Alphaproteobacteria > Sphingomonadales > Kordiimonadaceae > Kordiimonas. The sequence goes on from JAESRJ010000134.1 coordinate 20,153, forward strand.
CCGGTATTACGCACTGGCAACATCCGCGTTTCTTTGCTTATTTCCCGGCGAACGCTTCGCCGCCGTCCCTGCTGGCTGAAATGCTGATGGGCGCGCTCGGGGTCAACGCCATGCTGTGGGAAACCAGCCCCGCCGCCACCGAGCTTGAAGAGCAGATGGTCGACTGGATGAAAARCATGATGCAGCTGCCCGCCAGCTGGTCCGGCGTTATTCAGGATACGGCGTCTTCGGCAACATTCTGTGCAGTGCTGGCTGCGCGAGAGCGGGCGACGGGGTGGCAGGTGAACGAAACTGGGCTTCGGGACGCGCGGCAGTTGGCTTTTTATACCAGCAGTGAAGCGCACTCTTCGCTGGAAAAGGCGGTAAAAATGGCAGGGCTGGGCAGGGCTTCGGTACGGTTAGTACCAACGGGCAAGGACCACGCTATGCAGCCAGAAGCGCTGGCGCAGATGATCGCCGAGGATAAAGCGAATGGCATAAAGCCTGCAATGGTGATGGCAACGGTTGGCTCCACCAGTGTGGGAGCCTTTGATCCGCTGCAAGCGGTCGGTGATATTGCCCGTGCGAACGACRTTTATTWCCATGTRGACGCYGCMTGGGCGGGCAGTGCGATGATYTGYCCRGAATTTCGYCCSCTGATGGCWGGGNTTGARATGGCMGAYAGTTTYGTYTTTAACCCCCATAAATGGATGGGGGTGAACTTTGATTGTTCGCTGCATTTCGTGCGGGATAAAGGCGTGCTGATCCGCACGTTAACGATCCTGCCTGCTTACTTGGAAACGCGCGAGGGCRAAACCGTCACCGATTACCGCGACTGGGGTATTCAGCTTGGGCGCCGCATTCGGGCGCTGAAATTATGGTTCACCATTCGCTCGTACGGAGTAGTGGGCTTGCAAAATATGATCCGACAGCATGTGGCGTGGGCTATTGAATTGGCCGAAACTATCAGTGCTGAGCCTGATTTCGAAATTGTTACGAAACCGAATCTATCGCTGTTTACTTTTCGTTACGTACCCGACTCTAAATTTGCGCATGAGCACGATGTGATTTCGGATMAGCTTTTGCAGRCCGTGAATGATGATGGCTTCACCTACCTAACGCGCACAGTGGTGAACGGCAGGCCGGTTATCCGCTTCCAAATTGGCCCTCTGAATACGACACAGGACCATATTTCTGCGGCTTGGGCGCGGGTTGCTAAGATTGCGCGCGCGCTRCCATAACATTGCTAACTGGCGCTGCCMGAGTAATAGTGGCCGAGACCGGTGCCCCGCTAAGACACCGTAACAGGATTGATGAGGGGGACGACRTGACCACAATGTTTTTGAGAGTGTTTCTGACGGYKCTTTTGGCTTTGTCAGTTGTAGGATTGGCAGCTGCGGTGCCTGAGGCAGCCTTTGCGCAGGAGGCAGCGGCGCAGCCCTTTGACCCGGACGCAGCAACAGAAGCCTATTTGGCAAGCCTGTCGGGTCCAGAAAGAGAAAAGTCAGACGCCTATTTTGAAGGCGGTTATTGGTTGATTTTGTGGGGCTTTCTATACGGCCTTGTRGTGGCGTGGTTGCTGCTGCGAAAGGGCTTTTCGGCCCGGATCCGCAACTGGTGCGAAGCGCGCAGTAAGCTGCCCTTTTTACAAACTGTTTWTTACAGTGCGACCTACATCGGCTTAACCAGTGCGCTGTCCTTTCCCTGGGYCCTATACACCGGATTTTACCGCGAGCATCAGTATGATTTGGCAACGCAGGATCTTGGCGCCTGGCTTGGGGATCGGGTGACAGGTCTGGGCATGGGCATCATCGGTGGCAGCTTGTTTATTGCGGTACTGTACGCTGTTATTCGCAAAACGGGGACCAAGTGGTGGATGTGGGGCGCTGGCATTACTGGTGCCTTTATTGCCCTCCTGATGTTGATCACACCGGTTTTCATCGCCCCGGTTTTCAATACCTATACGCCGCTTGAAGACGGGCCGGTCAAAATTGCAATATTGGCCATGGCCAAAGATCAGGGCGTAGAGTTTGACGATGTTTATATGTTTGATGCGTCTGCTCAATCCACGCGGATCAGCGCCAATGTATCGGGGCTTGGGGCTACTAAACGGATTTCCCTCAACGATAATCTGATGAACCAAAGCACAGTGGCTGAGATTAAGGCCGTGATGGGGCATGAGCTTGGGCATTATGTGCTGGGCCATGTGCTGGTTACGGTGGCGATGTTCTCGGCGATCCTCGGCATCGGTTATCTGTTTGTCACGCTTTCTTTTGGCTGGGCGACCCAGCGGTGGGGCGCTGATTGGGGCATAAGGGGCATTGACGATATCGCCGGGCTTCCGCTCGCTGCGGTGCTGCTGTCGGTTTATCTTTTTGCGATGACACCGGTTTTCAATACCATCATCCGGGTGAACGAAAGTCAGGCGGATGCCTTTGGCCTTGATGCCGCTAAGGAGCCGGACGGCTTCGCCACTATTGCCCTGAAGCTAGCCAAATACCGTAAGCTTGACCCAACGCCGCTGGAGGAGTTYCTRCTGTTTGATCATCCGTCTGGCCGCACAAGGGTGCAGATGTCAATGGACTGGAAAGCCGCGCACCAAGCCGAAGAAAAGCTCGAGTAGGACCGGTCTAATTAWTCATTATAATATAACTTTACATGTCACCTTCGTTTATGTATTGATATGATATAACAAGACGGGAGGTTGGGGTGAAATTTACAGATCAAACTATGAAACTGGTGTTTGCAATAGTCATGACAGGCGCAGTGTTTTCGGGTGCTTACGCTTTCGCAGCTGTGGCGCCGGACATAAACGCTGCACTTGGGAACGGTAAAATGGCACCCGAGTATTTGCCGATCAAACTGTTACGACCACAGTTTCCGAGGCGCGCAGTCGTTCATGATGTGAACGGCTATGTTATTTTGGAACTGACGGTGGCGGCAGACGGTTCGGTTTTAGATGATAGCGTCAAAGTTATCGAAGCAGAGCCTGAAGGGTATTTTGAAAAGGTTTCGATCAAGGCGGTCAAACGCTTCAAATATGTCCCGAAAATAGTAAACGGGAAGCCTGCTGCGGTACCAGGTGTTCGCTACAAATTCACATTCAGGGTACGGCCTGATAGCTAAATTCTAATACTGCTAATTCGGGGGTGAGCCCCGAGCAAGCACACCAATCGCACGACGGGGGAACGCGAGGGGTGGCTGGCCAAAGGTGTGCGTGTCCACGACACACTAAGGCTGGCCAGTCGCGCGCACGGACCTGGCCTCCGGGCCCAACTTATCACTCCTTTCATAGCCAACCCAAAAGCTAACGAAGCTGTGTTTCCTTGGTGGGTTGCCTTGGCCTCAAAAGGCTATAGTTTGTCTGCTATATTCGGCGCAAAAATATAGGGGCGAGGCATGGGCAAAGGGCTAAAAATTACAGTAGGGCTGGTTGGCGCAATAGCCGTAGCATCCTACGCCACAGGGCTGACACCAAACTTCATTATGAACGCGCCTGCTGTGGCAACGGGCATYGGCGCATTGTTCACATGCTCTGCYCGCTATGTCAGTGGCATTGGGCCTGAGCTCAATAGGAAAAATCTCAACACTTATTCGTCCTCGCTTGAGCCTGTGGAAATTACTTATGATGACAGCGCCAAAAGGGTGACGGCTAGCCTATACGGGATTGGTACTAGATCGGCTCGGTTCCGCGAAGGGCTAGGCTGCGCACTAGAGATCGGCGATACAACCACACTTGATGCTGCGGTAATCCCCGCGCAAACGGTGCAGCCAAACGCCCATTGGCCACTTGGCGGAAAAACGGATACGCCGAACGCGAATGTGTTGCGCGTGCTTGAAGCGCAGATCACGGCTGATAATGCCGCCGGGTTTGAGACGCGGGCACTGCTTGTTGTYAAAGGCGGRCGYATYGTGGCGGAAGCCTACGCGCCRGGWTTCGACCGSACCAGCAAGCTKATCGGYTGGTCGATGACCAAAAGCTTCAACGCCCTGATGGTGGGMAAYATGGAAATGCGCGGGCTKATYGACCCKYTRAAAAARCCGGTTTTCAGCGCATGGGCAGAGGACGAACGCGCAAACATATCACTGGATGATATGATGCATATGGCGTCCGGTCTTGATCTTTCTGAGATTTATACGCCGGGTCAAGCCGTGACGGCGATGTTGTTTACTGAGCATAGTGGCTCGGCACTGGGCATAGCGGCTGAGCAGCGAAATGCGCCAGGAACACGTTTTGATTATTCGTCCGCCACCGCAAACCTGATGGCCAAACTGGTATATGACGCGGCTGGCGGCACACTGGATGCCAGCCTTGCGAACCTGCACGAAACCTTCATTGGCCCGATGGGCCTGCGGGAATTCGTGCTTGAAACTGACCCAAGCGGTGTTTTTCTGGGCAGTAGTTTCCTGATGGCCAGCGCACGCGATTGGGCCCGCATGGGGCAACTGATGCTCAACAAAGGCACGTTGAACGGCACGAGGTTTGTGACTGAAAATTGGGTTGAGCGTGCTTTGGCACCGAATGATACGGAAAATAAAAAGGCCTATGGGTACCAGTTTTGGTTAAATTACGGCGGCGAGAAAAAGCGCTGGCCAGACCTGCCAAATGATACTTACGCCGCCCTTGGCAGCCGCGAGCAAATCACGATGACCATTCCGTCTGAAGACATGGTAATCGTCCGCCTTGGCTGGGCGCTAGACGGCAGCTACCCCGCCAACGAAAACTTTGCCGAGATTATCGCAGCCGTATCAGCGGCAGATACTATTGCGGATGTAAAAACAAAGACAGTTACTGAAGAGACAGGAAGCTAGCGTTTGTAGTTTTTAAGCAGGCGCATTGCTGTAGGGGTATGCTGGTTAAAYCAAATGGTACGGCATCAGCGTTTTTCTAAGTTGTGACACGGCTTTATCCGTTACAGTAATCCATTCCACGATGTAGTCTTTCATCCCCGGATTTTGGTGGTTTATTCTTTTGAATTTGGCTGTAACTATAATTGACTGCTGTAAATCAAATTCCAGGAAGTCTTTCAAAAGAATGGCTAGTTCCTTATCCCTGGTTTGGTCTTCAGGAAGAGCGGGGTGTGTGGATATAGGAGTTTCTCGGGCGTGATAAGCTTGTTTCCAACGGCGCAAAATTTTCCAGTCTTCCATAACAAGCCCAAAAGTGGCAGGCGATATAGCTTTTAGGTGCCAATAATYCGAATAGTCATCCGCTTTTGGATCCCAGAGAGCCTCATATGTATGTGGTATGCCTTGGAAATCGGCTACGCCGATACGAGGGCGATCGTAAAAGTCTAAAATCGTATGAACTTTATCTAACAAATGAACGCTCTCAGGTTTTGATGTACTCGTAATATTCGGCGCTGATATCCTCGTCGATTTGGACGTCTTTATTGCCGCCATATAGTCTATCGTTTTGATCTTTGCGCGGGCCAGAAATCCAGTACTCATCTCCAGACTCGACTTCTGCAAAATTTGCCTTGAAGCCCGCTATTTTTTGAAACATTTGGTTTTTGTAATACAGGGAATTTCCGGATTTGGAGAAAAATATCCGGCCTATTCGCGCTGGCCCTTCTAGACCACCGGATTTATTCTCAATGTACATGATCCGCGAGCGTGAAAGCCTGAATTTTTCTGGCCTGGTGATTTCGCTACCATATCTATCGGTAGCTCGATTTTCTTCGTTAGTCACATCATCTCCCCAATCAACAGAGTTTGCACTTTAATGGCAGGTGTTCCCTCGTCAAGTCTCTGCCGAAATGGGCCCAAGTTTGCTAGAGCATCAACGGGAACTCTCGTTTTATAAATTCTTTGAACAGGCGCATTTTTGCGGGCATGTATTTGCGTTCGTGAAAGATGAGGTGGATATCCTGCTTGGGGAAACGGTAGTCGGGCAATATGTGCAGCAGGGTGCCGTCTTTGAAGTCGTCTGCCACAGAAAAATCAAGCAGTACGGCCATGCCGAGCCCCGCGCGAACACTGCTATAGATTGCGGCTTCGCTGCTTGCCGTATGGCAGGTCTCAAGCGCAAAAGTGTTTCTGCTGCTGCCGGGCATTTGCCGTTTTAGCTGTTCAGCCAAATTGAGAAAACGCGGCAGCAGAAATTGGGTGCTGCTCAGCAGTTCCTCCACAGATTTTGGTATTCCGTGCTGGGCCAGAAAAAGCGGTGCGGCACACAGCACCAAGCGCGCTTCGCCAAGGCGAACGGCAGTAAGCCGATTGTCTTCCAATTCGCCCAGACGAAAGGCAAARTCAATTTGCCCGCTGATAATGTCGTCCACACTATTGGAAATTTGCAGATCAAAGCGGACGCCGGGGTGCTGCGCGGAGAATTGCTGGAGCAAGTCAGGAAAACCTGTGCGTAATAACACCTCTGGCAGCGAAAGCACCAGTTTACCGCTGAGTGCGGTGTCTTCCTCTTTCAGGGATTGTTCTGCGGACCGAACGGAGGCTAATATTTCCGTACACTGCGTATAAAACTGTTCGCCAAGGTCCGTGACAGCCAATGACTTTGTCGACCTGTCAATGAGGCGCACGCCCAGCGATTGCTCTAGCCGAGCGAGTTGTTTGCTGACGGCAGAGACGGAACAGTGCAGCTGGTCGGCAGCCAAGGTTAGGCTTTTTGCTTCAACCACAGCAACGAAGGCTGCATAATCATTCAGGCGTGCCATATATTTTCCATTTCGTCACATATAATGTGAATTAGTTTCCATTTAATAAACAATGTATGTGCGTATATTTCCTTAAGAGCAAGCAAAAACTAATGCCAGTACCAGCGCGAAAATACTTGAAGCAAAAGGAAATAATCAATGAGCCGTCAGACCCGTAAAATATTGATCACAGGCGTTACATCAGGCTTCGGCGTAGAATGGCTTTACGGGCTTGATGCGCATGAGAGCAAAACTTTTGGCGGCAGCGAGCTTTTTGTTGTGGCCCGGWACAAAGAAAAATTTGAAACGATGAATGCGGATCGCCCTTTGAAATGCAAAACGCACTTCATAGGCTGTGACCTAGCGTCGCAAAGCTCAGTCAAGAAAGCCGCCGCGAGTGTGATGGCGCTGACTGACCATTTGGACGTGCTTATCAACAACGCTGGTGTTTTTGCGGGAGATACACGGCAGGTCACGGAGGACGATGTTGAGGTAACTTTGGGCGTCAACCAATTGGCACCTTATCTGCTAACGGGCCTTTTGTTACCGCTTTTGCACGCGGCACCTCAGGGCCGAATTGTGAATACGGCCTCTTTCCGCCATTCTGACGCGAAAATCTCTTACGACGATATCGAGATGCAGCAAAGTTACAGCGCTGAGCAAGCCTACTGTAACAGCAAGCTTTACACTGTCTTGTTCACACAGCAGCTAGCAGAGCGCCTGAAAGGCAGCGGCGTGACAGCCACCTGTTTTGATCCGGGCATTGTCGATACGCCGATGCTTGATCTGGCTTTTCCCAAAGCGATCCGCTTTCTGCTGCCCATATTCCGGCGGTTTGCAGCCAGAACGCCAGAGAAAGGCGCTGAAACCGGCCTGTATCTTTCGGTGGCTAAAGACGGAGCCCTGCAAAGCGGCCGGTATTTCCACAACAAGAAAACCAAGGCCCTTGCGAAAGTGGCGAACAACACGTCAGCCAGCTGGTTATGGCAAGAATGCGAGCGTCTTACGGGATTTGAATATGACACTTTCCTTCAAGAGGCCGTATGACTTAGTGTTCAAGCCCAACGATTGCACGGGCAAACTCGCGGGCGTCGAAGGGCTGCAGATCTTCAATGGCCTCACCGACACCGATGGCGTGCACGGGCAGGCCAAATTTCTCGGCGCAAGCAACCAGCACGCCGCCGCGGGCGGAGCCATCAAGCTTGGTCATTACAATGCCGGTGATGGCCGCCATTTTTTGGAATACTTCAACTTGGTGCACGGCGTTCTGGCCGGTGGTGGCATCAAGCACAATTATTGTATCGTGCGGTGCGCCGGGCAATTTCTTGCCGATAACGCGCACRACCTTAGCCAGCTCGTCCATCAGTTCTTCGCGGTTTTGCAWGCGGCCTGCGGTATCAATCAGCAGCACATCGACGCCGTCTTTAACCGCGCAGTCAACGGCTTCATACGCCAGCGCGGCGGATTCTGACCCGATTTCTTTGGTGATAACCGGCACACCGGTGCGTTCGCCCCATATTGTCAGCTGTTCAACGGCGGCGGCACGGAACGTATCGCCCGCTGCTAGCATGACGCTTTTACCGTCGTCCTTAAATTYCTTGGCGAGTTTGCCGATCGTGGTGGTTTTGCCAGCGCCGTTTACACCCGCCATCAAAATGATGTGCGGTTTGTTGCTGCCGTCTACGACGAGCGGCACAGCGACGGGCGCAAGAATGGCTTCGATCTCAGCTGCGAGGATTTCCTTCACTTCTTCGCCGGTGATCTCTTTATTGTAGCGGTCTTTGGAAAGCACTGAAGTAAGCCGGGTCGCTACGGAAACTCCGAGATCAGAGATGATCAACAGGTCTTCCAATTCTTCAAGCGTCTCGTCGTCCAGCTTGGCCTTGGTGAAAATACCAGTAATGCCGCCAGAGATAGCACCGGTGGATTTCTTCAGGCCCGATTTCAAGCGCTGGAACCAGCCCGCTTTTTCTTCAGGTGCAGTGGTGGCTGCTTCTACCGTTGGAGTTACTTCGGTAGCCTCAGGTGCTTTTGTAACGGCAGTGGTTTCTGGTTTGGCTGGTACTACTGTGGTTTCTGAAACGGGAGCAGCTTCAATCGCCGCAGGCGGGTCTGCTTTGACGGGTTCTGCCTGCAGGCTTGCAGTTTCTTTCTTTGGTGTTGTGCTCTCAGAAGCTGCTTCATCAGCGAATGGCGTTGGCGTAGTTTCCTCTGGTTGTTCATTTTCCGCGACTGGCGTGGATACCGGTTCAGCAGAAATCGCCGGAGCCGTATCTGTCGTTGTCGCAGGAGCAATTTGTGGAGCTTCCTCCGAAGCTTGTGCGGGCGTGCTTTCTGGAGCCGCCTCTACCGCCTGTTCAGGCGCTTGCTCAACGTTTTGCTCAGGCTTCTTTTTCTTGAAACGCTGGAACCAACCTTTTTTCTCTTCAGTCATCTATATTACCTAAAAGTCAAACTCGTCATCATTATCTTCATCGTCGCGAGGCCCGTTCCAATATCTCCGAATAGCCCAAAACCAAGCCGCTGTGAAAAAG
>JAESRJ010000135.1 GCA_016764715.1 Kordiimonadaceae bacterium
GCCGGTGCAAACCGCAGCAGGATAATCCGTGTAATGATGCATGGTCCCKACTGTGTGCCATTCCCCCATACTGTTCAGCGCGATTACATGCTTGGCCGCTCCGTCAGTCAGCAGGCCGCGGCGGCGGCCACCGACAATATAAAGCCGTTCCGTGTCCCAGGCGACACTGTAGGCACGCCTGTCGTCAGGCACATGTGTCAATAACTCCCAGCCAAGCATAGCGCCCCGGTACGCCCATATGCCATTGTCTTTTTGGTTGATATAGACTGGTTGTCCTGCAAGTAGTCCGCCGTACCCATCGCCCTGCATATCGCCGGGATATTCTTCCCCTATATGCCATTCGTGATCGGTCTCACGGCTTACGACTAGTTTTTGACCAGTCGCTTTAAAGTCCCTTGGGGCATCGGGCTTAGTGCCAATGAAGCGTAGTTCAGAATGATACAGCTCGACAAGTGCGTGCTTTATGGCCTCACGAATAAAGTCTGGTAATTCCTCGCGTCGTAACTGCCAGTCTGGCAGGCCAATCATTTCCATGAAATGCGCCGTTTCGAACAGAACCCGAGCGGTTTTGTCGTCCAGATCAGCAAAGGGTTCGTCCACAAGCGGCCTGAAAAGACGGCGCCTATCGATTGTTTCTACACATATTGGTTGAACGATTAGGTCTGCGAGCGGCACATATTGGTGCTTGGGTCCTTCCGGAGCCTGAGCAAGCGGTTTTCCTTGGGCACTTTCTGGCCAAATTATCCCCTCGGGAGACGCGCTGCGTAACGGCGCAGACCAATATTGGCCGCTTGTATAAAATCCAGCTAGGTCGAATTCGATCTCTATCCCCGCTGTAAGGCCAATCCAGCCAGAAACAATAGCAGGCGCAGGGGCGGCCGCCATGCTATTTCCCCAAATTGTCAATGTCGGGTATTCTCCAAGAGCAACCGGATCCGCGCATGTGCTTAGAAAACCTGGCTGCGCGTCAAGAAACAGTTCAAGTCGGTCCAACATGAAATCTTTGACCATCAACATAGGGCCGGGCTGTTCAGTTTGGTCCAGTGCAAGGTTTCTCAGTTCCAGCCAATCCCCATTTTTAATTTCCATGCCATTATAGCCGGGAAAGGATAAGGCTGCAGCTATGTCGCTTTGGTCGCTTTCCCAGACCAATTCAGAAACTGGGTAAGCAAGGCAGCCATTTTGTGTCGAAAATTTAAAGCTGGCTACGGGAAGAATGAAAAGCTTTTGGCCTTTGACGATTTCGGGCGCAGCACCTGCTAGGCTTAACCGATGGCCAGAACCATCTTTCTCAATCCCGATTATTGTAGTGAAGGCATGATCAGATTTTTCTAGTGCATCCGGCGAGATACACGTGTCCATTTCGGCAGTAAATAACACGATTGGCCGGTCCAGTTGCAGCAGCATATCTGCTTCAGGGTGACTGTCCACATACACAAATTGGCGATTACTTTCTATCAGCGTTGTCTCCAGAGCCTGCGGAAGCGCAGCCTCGGCTAGTGGCCAGTTTTCTGCCCAGCCACTGTGGTGAATTTCTACGCGCAAAAGGCCATTTTGTATTTCCAGATAATCGTCTTTTCGRCGCAGTGTGATTTGCGCAGCATCAGACGCCTTGGTCAGGCTCTGCCAGCAGGTACTCATTGCTTCGGCGTCGCATGCCTCAACTGATTTAACTTGCCAAATATTACGAAGGCTTGCTGTTGTGTCGATACCTCCAAGCGCCGGGTCATGGTTTGCTGGTGCCTCAAGGTCGGTTACCAGGCGCTGCCAGCAATCCAAATAATAGCGCCTGAAGTGACTTTCTTGGCTGCGTGCCGTGTAATCACTGGCGGGAACTGCGGGTAGGTTGGGCTGGTTAGTAATCAGGCAGCTCGTCGGGTTCTCGTAGTATCTGCCGTAGGCGATATAGTCGCCTTGAGAAATCACAAGTGTAAGCAGTGAGAGCACAGGCTCTTTGTCGCCGACCCGCAACAGGCCATTGTTATTGAACGCTGAACGGTCGATCAGGATATCAGCAACAATCGCGCTGAAATCAAGCGAGCAAATCAGGCCTTCCTGATCGGCAGCATATACACAGCCCAAAGGCATGGTGCGCGCCCACTCGAGAAAACCTTCTACGATGCTGAAGTGCCAAAAAGTTACTGCTAACGGATTGCTGAAAATCGGGTCTTGCGAACATTTACCGTCGCTGTCAAGGGCGGCTGCGGCTGTCTGGATACAGCCTAAGATCAAGCCTAAAGGATCAAAATTGAGCGGCTCTGGATTGCCGACGAGCAAGCTAACTTCAGGATCAGTCGATTGCATATTGTCCAGAAATATATTGATGTATTCGCCGTCAAAAATAATGTCGACACGCACCTCTTTTTGCACCGCAATATTGTGCTTGCCCGTTACGGACATTTTTTTCTGGAGACCTCCCTTTTTAAGGGAGGTGGCAGTTATATTTAACCGGTTCTCTTTCGTAATTCTGAGCTGGAAAAGGCCGGGGACATGGCACAGTCCACCGGCAGCCATGCGGCTTAGAGTAAAGCCAATTTGCAGGTGGAACGGGCGGGCCGGAATGTCGCGGACTGGGAACGGCAAACTATCGTTTGCCAAAAGAAATATTCCTTCTGGCGGCGCCAGTTTGTCTTGCGTTTCGTTAACCAAAAGGCCCACAAGAGGCGTTAGTTTAAATCCGGCGCTGTCGACCGCAGCACCGGATGTTCCAATCAGGCTTTGGATTTTCTTACTAACGGCACCTTCCGCCAGCTTGATTTGCGCATTCCAGTCGCTATCGAGAAGCGGCCGCCCCTGTTGCATCAACAAAGAACCCTTTTCACTTGCGGGAAACTGGGTCAGACTAAAATTACCTCTCATGGTACCTCCCTGWAGCGCGTGCTTATCGTTTGCTGGGCGTTAAGCCCGTGTCAATTAGTTCGACAGTCATGCCGATCGGACAATAGTGATTTATCATTTTCTGCGCGGCCTTAAGCCGGGCGGCGTTAAAATTATCGTGCCAGGCACCAAACTCGCTGGCATCGGTGCCGCCTTCTAAAAGCTCAAGGAGATTATGAGGGCCGAGAACCGCATATCCCGGCATGCCAGAAATGTGGCTCACAATTTCGACCTGCGGCTGATGGCTTTTTGAAACCCAAATACCGTCCTTGGGATCTTCCGTTTTGTGACTGGAAGTATATAGTTCGCCAACGATAAGCGTGTTCACCGTGCCTAGTAGTTGCAGCGTGTACACGTCGCCGAGGAAGGTGGTATCTGTTGCAGCAACTGCAGCGCCGATGGGCTGACCAATTGCCCCTTCATCATCGCGCCCAACTTCTGTCGGGCCGGACAGGGAGGCACCGCCTCTCCCGTCAACAATGCAATCACTTAGGCTAAGGACGCAGTCTTGACCTGCAAGTATCAGGGAACCTGTGAGGCAGTGGTCGAAGTCGATACGGCTGTGGTTTTCTGCTGATAGGCTTTCCGGAGCGTGCTGGAAGTTCAACATATTTGATTGCGGCGGCCATAGTGTACAATCTACAAAGACGGCGTTTAAACCGCCAGTCACGGATAAAACGCCGGTGAGATAACAGCCGCTTATCCAGATTTCGTTTTGTGCGGTACCGCGCAGTACAATGTTGCCTGTCAATGTTGGCTGAAATCCTTGCGCTGCTTGAATTGCCAAGGTGCTTATATCTTCACCTAATATCAAATGGGTTTCTGGGAGCGCATGCCTGTTGTTATCAACTAAATGGATAACCGTTTCAGCTTGTTTTTTCTTTCCCCAGGCTTTGAGGGCCTTTTCCAAATTCGGATAGACTGCATCATAGCCCTCTGGGGGCTTGGTCTGCGGTGTTGCTTTACCTGATATTAAAACCGACCATGTCGTGGCATCGGGCGAAAGCATGCGCGAGGAGCGGTCATAAATGCCGCCGCCAATATCCCCCGCAGCTGATGCCCAGTGATTGCTATGTATTTTAACCGAACAGTCCAAATCCTCGGCCTCACAAGAGAATAGCTTCAAAGCGCCCATTTCTGGGTCAACCAAAACTAGTGTGCCGTTTTTCGCCAGGCTAGTCAGAGCCGCTGTTTTTTCTTTGTTAAGGCCGTTTTGCAGGTCTCCARCAAAAATACTCAAGGGCGAAAGGGCTGTCCCATTAACAAAAATTTTAAGGACTTTCGCCAATGAGCTATCGCCGTTTTCAAGCATTTCAGAAAGTTCTAACTGTGTTAAGGCAGTCGGTATGGGTATTGGCATTGGCAAGGTGCCTGTCGGATCACTTGAACCCCAATGCGGCGCCATCAAGGGTATCGGGCGTGCGGCGGGATCGAAGTAAAAGAGGTCGTCACCCATTGGCGCCGCTTCTATTCCAGATCGTTCAACCACTTGATCGCGCCAATAGTAAACGGCGACGGTATCGCTGTTAGTGGGCGGTGTTATCGGCGTTTTGTAGATAGTGTAACTCGTGTGGTCTGGAGTAGGGTCCATTGGCGGCGTTGCGGGTTTGTCGCCAGCGTCAATATCAAGGGTTCGCGGCTGATCGCCGGGCAGAATATGTGCCTGTGCGCTGGTAAACTGTCTGTCAATCCCTTCTACCGCCATCACAGGCCAACCCGAGGCGTCTTGGATTGCGCAACTGAGCGCGGCAGCCGTGCCTCGGTAAGAGCGGTAAATCAGCGTGTTGGCAACAAGGGCTCGTTGTCTGGCGATATGGCTTGCATCCGAGAGATCGCTGGGCAGCCCGATAAGTTTCGCAATGTAGGATACTGTCCAGTCGTCACACGTTTCAACGAACCAGCTTTGGTAAAGCAGGCCTATATTTGCCGCRATGGCATCAGACTGACTTTGTAGTATTGCCAGTAGCGTTTCGAGTTTCTTGTTGGACTGTTGGCTGGTATTTAACCGGTCAAGGGGCGGCACCAGGTCAATCAAACGTGGCAATCCAACTTCATTGAGCTTAATCATAACGCACCCCCCTCATTGGATTTCAGAGCCGGAAAACTAGCCTGCAACAAAGGCTTTCCCTTACTGTCCAGGGCAGATAGCGTAACGCTACCTGCCGCCGAACTAAGGTAGATCAGGTCTGCGCCCTGCGTGGGGTCGGTTGATCTCGCACCTACGATCAGGTTTTGACGGGCCGGTGGTTTACTCGTGTAATGCAGCCCGTTGATAACAACGTTTGATACCAGTGACATAGACTTCAGACAACGTTCCATTGTCACAAGTTGTACTGATTGTCCTATGGCCATCGCCGTAAAACTGAAGGCGCTTACTAGCTTGGCGTATGCCTCAGATAAAATCTGCTCAGCCGCATCCTGTGTAAGGCCGGCCATCAAAGTTAATGTTGCTTGAATTGCAAACGGACACATGGTGGCTGGTAGTATCTTGATCGGTAGTTGCGGCTCAAGTCCGATAGTTGAGATGACAGAAATTGTAGACGCTATTGCTGCGCTGTCAGTCTCGAGAGCAGTGGAATCTTTGCCTGCGACAGTAAGAAAAATCGTTTTCCGGCGCTTGAACGTGACCAGCTCAAGCTTACTCTTGCTGATGTCTGGCATGCCTAGCGCCAACGATTCATAGTCCGCGTAAGTGATAAGGCGATTGGGAAAGTGCGTGTGGCCGTTCTTCGCAGTACCTAGAAGGCCCGCGGGTTCGGGCGCGCACTGTGAAACGGGTGCGGTCATCGTCGAAACGCCGTAAGGTGGCTCTGTAAAGATATATTGTGCTTTTGTATCGTTGGCGTTGAAGTCGTCCATTTTGGCACGGTAAGTAGCCCGGATATTGCCAATGCCAGCGGCCAGCAAGCTGCCGTCAAGGCAGTCGTCGAATGTTACGGTCGCCATGCCTTTATTGCTTAAGGTAAGAATATAAGCGCGATCATTGGATCCAACGTTTGCGAAATTTTCAACTTGCGTGAAGCCTAGTCCATTCACGGTGATCGATAATATTGGCTTTACGGTGTTTGCGCCCAGCTTTTCGAATACCAATGGGCCCGTTCTGAGAGGGAAGCTTTGGTATGCCATCAGCGGGTTGCTGTCCCCAAGGATTTCATCCTTGACCAGCTGACCTTGCGCTAAAGGCAGAATATTGGCGCTGTAGCTAACCGAAGATACGTCCAAAAGTCCCTTGATAGAGGCTTCTAGTTTGACCGTCGTGCACGCTTGATTTTCAGCTACTTTAGCGGAGGAAACTAAGGCAAGCTGACTGGTGTCTGGATCATTTTTTGAGGCTGGCCGAGGTAAAATTTCGCGCGGCCAACCGCCGATTTTGGCAACACCGCCATCACCCATCAATAGACAATATTGCTGCGTGTTCAGGGCTTCACTTTCGCTATAATCAAGCACGGTTAGTTCGGCGCCGTTTTTACAGACAGCCAGCAGAGTGCCGTCTTTGTATATCAAGAAACTTGTGCTGCTTGTCTTGGCGGCTGTGCTGCTTGCAGCACCATAAAGTAGCCAGGAGGTACCAGCGGTGATTATTTGAACGCAGGGATTTTTAGGTGGATTAATTTTGGCTTGTTTGAATGCAGCTAGAAATTTCGGGCCAACAAGCTGCCGGTCTAGCTCAGCGGAAAAGCCAGCGGCTGTTAGTTCAAAAAGCCTTTTCAAGCCGATTGTTTGGTGATTGGTATGGTCCACCAGAAGCGTTTCCGGGGCGCTTGCCACTAGCCAGTGATCTTTTATCTTCAAAAGCGCATGTACTTGATTGTTGATACCCGTCGGAAGGGATTGCCAATGATTTCCCGCATCGATGGATTGAATAACCCCGCCGCCTTTCACGCCCGCTGTCCATTCATCGCCGTCCATTATGAGGTCAAAAATTTGAAGTCGGTTGGTCGTGGCGGATAATCCTTTCAACAGGGGTTTCTCGGCACTGCCAGAAAGCGCAAAAAGGTCGCCTTCCACATTGGCGACTATTAGCGCCTTTGCTGTGATTTTGATTAAACTCACGCGCTCGAGTGTTGCGGGCAGGTCGACAGATTGCCATAAAGTGAGTGCCGCGTTGGCTCGTACCAAGCCGTTACCATCCATGCCGACAAACACATCACCCTTCGCATCCTGTACGACAGCCGTGACATAACTATCCACAGGAATGCCGCGCCATGTCACCTGGGCCCATGTCTGCCCGCCGTCATCACTTTGAAAAAGCCCGGCACCACTGGTGCCCATCAGCTGTTTATTGTGCCCGACYGGTGCAGCSCCTGTGGTRATTTCATAGAAAAAACAGARAGGAKATTTTACTGYCGGGCTCGGTTTTTTGACCCAAGGATCAATTGATTTGGATCGTTGATACAGRTTTTGCGYGGTRASCAAAATGGTTGTGCCATCAGCAAGGAGGCTGATTTGCCGGGTATCTTTATCATTCGTGTCAAGACCTGTATTGGCTTGCTTCCAGTTCAGCAGCGCGTCAGCTTGCCACACGCCTTTCGGCGTAAGCGCGATGAACAAGTTTTTCGACAGGGATGCCAGCGCGGTTACCTTTCGTAGCGGCAACATGAGGCCCCCGGATTGTTGCGCCTCACCGGCAGAAAATTGCCATGCCTGTATGCCACCAAGAGGCAGAAGTAGAACGCGCACCGCTGCGCCTTTTATTGAAAACTGCCTGCTAGACAGGCCCGGAACAAGGCCCGATATTTGCAGTGTGTCGCCGCTAACGGTTGCTGTTTCACTGACGTCAGGCAACGCTGCAAAAAGCTCCGTGTTTCCGACTAAAATTTTTGCGCTGCGCCGATCATAATTTTGCTGATCAAATGCGCCTTTTTGCGGCACGATATGAAGGCGGCTCACCGAACTGCTTATGCCAAAATCGCTTCGGGTCAGTGTATTGACGCTAACCACTTCAAACGGCGTTATATGAGATGTGTCCCCATTTACAAGAACGCCGACCGCATCTGGTGCCAGCACGCCCTTTAGGCCGATCACATCCAGATGGTCCAGCGCACCTGCGGCGTTACCAAAGGCAAAGTTTGGCCATTCGCTCATAAATTCTATGGGCCGAATAACATATAAAAAGCTCTCGTGGCCTGCCCGGACAATAGTCGGATATTTCGGCGTTTTTGCTGGTGTATCGGTGTACGCGGGTAAAGTTAACTGGGATGTCCACGAACCCGCTGGCAAATTGTTATCGTCGAGGCCTCCAGTTGGCACAAAACCAAAGACTTCGTTGCCGATAAGGGTGAGCATTATCGCGTTGTTATGGCCGCTTGGCTGGTTCACGCCGCTCAGAGTGCCGAAGGGGTCACTAGATTTTGGGAGACCATTTTCCCACGCCACTAATTTTCCTGTCGTGGCGTCGAACGCAAAAATACCTGTACTGGTACTGAGCGCCAGAAATGTTTCTCCGGAAAGGTTGTCTGATGCTGGTTCAGTTTCCGCTTGGTCTTTGGCAGGGAATTTTGCTAGTTGCAGGCTGATAAATTTTCCGCTGAACGTGACTTTTGAACCCGGAAAAGGCAAGTCGCTATCTGACCAATGTTGAACGTCTACATGTGTGAGCCATTCCAAGGCTTTTTTGATAAGGTGATACAACTTCAATATCATGGCCCAAACGGCTTTTAAAATCTTCAAGATCGCCAGCACAGGCACCTTTAACAACTTCACAAGGCCGTCGAAAATCACAACAAAAATGTTTGGTATGTGTGCAAGGCCATGCCCTGCAGCCTTTGCGGCGGGCCGCTTTTGCTGTTTTTTCTTGGATGGTTTGATGTTCTTTGGCCAGGCCAGAAGCTGAAGTACCCCATCCGTGATAATAATGATGTAGGCATGGCCTTGATGTACCGTTAAGGCACAGTCCAGAACAGGCGTGGCGCTTTGGGGTTGTGCACCACTTTTGCTTGCCGCTGTGTCTGCTGCGTCATCCAGCGGTATATTGAACCAGCCGGTGCCGCTTTGATCGTTCCTGAATAGGCCATTGTCGGTTGCGGCTAACACCAGTCCCGGTGGCAGCGGAGGACTTGCCGACTTGTTTTCAGAAATAGCCAGTATATGCCCTGCCAGCGCCAGTTTATTGACCGTAGTGGCAGGCAAGCTAGTGCGCAAACTTGGTCCGTTTTTGATTTTACCGGGCTGCGTCACATAACCGCCGGGCAAGGCGCTCCAGGATGTTGACCCAGCTAAACTTCGGTATACACCGCCGCCGGTAGTGCCCGCATAGACAAACCCTTGGGTGCCTTCGACAATCGTCAGAATTGACCGCTTGAACAAGCCTTCTGCAGCGCTTGTCCACGGGCTGTCAGGCCCGGTGCGGAAGAAAACGCCCTTGTCAGTTGCCAAATAAAGTATTTTGCCTGCTGTAACGATGAATTCTTGCACCGCGCAGGACGGCAACCCATCGTTAAAACATGTGTTTGGGGTTGTCGGGTTATCACTGGGGTTTGGTTGCCACTTTCCGATGCCGCCCGCCGCGATATATTGCATTCTAAGGAGGAGAGGCTCTTGGGCCAAGCTGGGGGCTTTTTTGCCGTAGGCGTATAAAGTTTGGGTCAGCGAGACAAACTTCTGATTTGTCATGCCTGCGTTGGGCGACCCTTGTGCCGCCTCTTTAACTGATCGTCCGGCCCCTTCCCAAGTTATTGTAGTTTGGCGCAGATCAGTGTCGGACCGCGCGCCGGTTATTTTCATAAGATACCAAGCTGGGGAACCCGCTTGCTCGCCAGTCACGGCGATCAGTCCGCCGGGTTTTAGAATTTTGGATACTTCGTTGAAAAGCTGGCCAGGACCGGGGCAATAGCCGTCACTATCACTGACCGACTTTTTTGTTACAAAGGGATCGAGAGAATTCCATTCGCTGCGTAGTTCCGTATCACGGGCGACCAGAAAATATTGAACACCGCTGCCGGCGGGCGAAACACGGCGCAAGGCACTATTGGCCGCGATCGTTTTGATGCCAGGCATGCCTTTTCCGCCCTTGATAGTGGCGATTACTTCGGCTGAGCCAGCCGCGCCAGGGAACCTGTATTCGCCGATCAGACGATTTTTTTGATTGCCAACCGGACTTTGATCTAGCCCTAGCATTGCGTTTAATAGTGAGATGGATTTAGGCTGTGTAGCGGTCCCTATAAAGCCTTCATTAATCAGCCTTTCCTGGTAAAAGGAAAGTACGTCGCCGACAATCGCCCACGCATTCAGCAGTGCTGCGGCCCAATCGGTTGCAGGGTTCGTGACAAGATTGGCTAGCGGGGCGACTAAGTTGGGCGGCAGTCTTCCGTCCACCTCTAGGCTTTGCAGTTGGTCAAGGCTTGGCAGTAGTTGACCATCGGGCGTGGTAACCTTTAGCCTTTCAAGCATCTCATGAAGAAATTGCTCGTTGGTGCCCAATTGCCAATTGAGCTCTGTTTGGTTAGGGCCATTGATCAGCTGCTTGGCATGAAGCCCAGCTTCTAACCCTGTACAAAAGAATGTTTGATCTGAATCCCAACTGGTCATGCGGGCACTCTTTTTTCAAAYTGGATAGTGATCCGCCCACCTGCCAGATCGTTGGCTTGGCAATCCAGCATGGGGGTTTCGCCTTTGGTAAAGGACAGAGCTTGTGCCACCTGTGGTCCGGGGGCGCCCATTCTTCTGAAGGTCGTAAGGTCGAGTTCCTTGATGCCTGAAACGCTGGTGACAGCAACGACAATATCATTGGGGTAAATTGTCTGATCAAAGGTCACACGGCCAGCGGAAAAAAAGCCTTGATCCTTTGTCTGATCGCTGTTGCCAAGCGCAGCTAGTATTGCGCGCTCTAGTGAAAGAGTGGCATAGCCAGTTTCGGCGACAACGGTCATAGCAATGTCGATCGGGATTGGCGTTGGCCCGGAGACAATGAGGCGCCGCCCTATCGGTCGGTGATTATCAAGGTACGTTTTGATTTCGCCAGCGAGAATACTATCAACCACAGTGGCGTGTTTCACGATTACCGCGATCTGAATGTAAGGCCATGGTCCGCCGTCTACCAGCCAAGCCTTCGCAGCCTTTATTGAGCTGAATTTTTCGGCAAATGTTTCATAGTCCGCTAGGGTCGCGCATACATTAGAAGTTCTGATGGATTCAGGGGCCCTCAAGCGAATTGCTTCTTTGCTTTCCGACGGTGTCTGAGCGGTCCCCGGCATGGGATTGCTGATATCTAATAACCACTGCGCGCACTCTTTGAAATGCCCGCTTTCCGGGGCTGCGATAGTTAAAACCTTAGTACCTACATTGCCGCTGTCACCAACAGCTTCTCTGACATGTGCAACATATTGACACCCTAAGGACGGCGAGCGGCCCATACCGTGCTTGCCAAATCTTAGCGTGACGGTTTCGTCTTCATTCGCATCAAGCATAAATACGCGGCTGGAATTTCCGTGCCTCAAGAGGTTTCTTGTTGGTCGCCAAAGGTGGGTAAGGCCAGGTGTGCCGTCGGCGATGAAAGGCTGTTCCATTAGTTGAAGAGTGGGATAGGTTAGAAGCTGCGGGTCTGGTGCCAAGAATTCGTTTACAGATGTGTTTGCGGTTAAGTCTACAGGCGCAGACCAAAGCGGTTGCGCGGCGATTGTTGCTTGCCAGTCAGCTGCCTGGATTTGATCTGGTCTGGGGATATTTATTGTGCGTGTAAGACCATATTCAGCTTCAACAGCATTGGCGTAGACTATGGCGACAGTTTTATTTGCATCGTCCCTGCGACCCAAATCCATGGTCACAGGTAAATCCCGAGGTAATGCATCAGACGAATGCCATCTTATACGAACTAGAGTTTTCCCTGGTGCACTTTGTGATTGGCGATCCAGCGGCTCAATCTCAGTGAGGCGCACGGCATGGGCTTGAAGCCTAGTGCCGAGCGTGCCTGGGTTATGAGCGGCCATCTCGGCCGTCTGGTGGAAAACAATGACGCTGCCGCTATTTAACGGCGGTGTTTTCTTGGCATTGTCATTGGCTTTGTCATTGTCGTTGAAAAGGTGGTCAGGGAATTCCAGAATTGCGGCGGTGGTGCCCGCAAATAGAGTATAGTCTTCTAGGCCAAAATCATGAATTCGCAACGTGTTTAAAACGGGCATCGCTACTAGCTGGTGCCGGGTCTCGTAACACGCGCTGCCGCCAGTAATCATTCGATTAAACAAGTCGCTATTTTTAGTAACTATTTCTGGCTGCTTGGAGCTGTGGCTGCTTAAGACGGCAAAACCCGCAGGAATGCTAAGTTGTCCTGAAACCTGGAAAGTGAGGATCGTTCGTTGCGTGCAACCTTCTTGAGGGAAATACCCTAGCAAGCGCGCGTGGCGAGCGATGGAAGTACGCAACTGAGCGGTGCGGAGGTAAGCCTCATTCGCGGCAAAATCCTGTCGGTAACTAAGGTAGTCACCAATATATGCAAGGATCTCTAGCAGCATGTTGCCAATGTCAGCAGCGGTGTCGTCTTGCCACTTTGGCATCACACGCTGGATGTTCGTAATCATCAGCTGTCGCATGGTATCGAAGTCTTTGGCCGTATAATCAATGATCGGCGTTGGGTTGATTTCGCTCATCCCAAACGCGTTGCTGTCCTTGGGCTGGCTGGGCAACAGAAACAACGGCACCCTGTTTGCCGCCTGATTGATATCCTGATTCGGAAAACTAATCAGTTTGAGCATATGTTGGTATAGGTGTTCGTCGTCTAGCTCAGGAGCCCGCGCGGCCATAAATAAGTGCAAATTCAGGCTGCTTGGCGCTTGAACCCATTCAATCTTCTTAATAATGAAAGCCAGGTTGGCACCACCATCCAGCCGCTCAAGGTGAAAGTTGTCAGGTGTCAGGTCTGGTATTAGGGGCTCACCGAGATTGTCAGCCGGTTGGTTTGCGCCAGCCAATTCTATGAAAACGACCCAATTTCGATTGCTACGCGCTGTTGCGCGGGCGCTCACCAGCGAAACGGCACCATCAATCCCTTCCCTAAAGTTGGGAGCAGACTGTTGTTGGCTTCTAAGTGACGGGCGTTGCATATTTCTGCCTTATCCGACTTTCGTTTTGTAGCTGCTTTCGATTTGTTTACCGGTTAGCTTGTTCGTGTAGACAACGGTGATATGAAGCTCGGCGTCCTGGGCGACAGCCTTTACCGACAAAATATCGGCGACATCGCCGACAAAACGCTGTAGCTGGCTTTGCACCAAGTGTTCGGTTACTCCGGCCTTTGGGCTGGTTAGCGGGTCGAAAACAAGGTAGGCGACACCGCAGCCGAAAGTCGGTCGATTTACGCGCTCTCCTTGCTGGATCAAAAGCACTTGCTCGATCATTTGCTCGACGTAAAGTTCCGGCCCTACGTTTTCAACCGTGTTGCGCCGGATGGTAAAAGGCGCACTAATATGTAATGTCATCTCATTAGCCCTTCACGCTAAAACGGCGGTACAATCACGCCTTCAATAATTCCAAGAACCGCTAAGTTTCCTTCTACTTGTGCGGCACCTGCCATATTCACGTCGCCCTCTACGGCCAGTATGCCGAGGATATTGGTTGCCCCTTCAATGGTGACCGCGCCGAGCACATTGGTTTCACCCTCAATTGTAACCGCGCCGAGTACATTGGTTTCGCCCTCTATTTCTACGGCACCTACGATATTGACGTTTCCTTCGATTTCCACCGCGCCTGTGATGTCTACGTCCCCCGTAATTTGTACAAACCCTGTTATTTCGATTGGACCGGTAAGCACCATGTCCGGGTATTCGCCCTGCACGCCCGCTTCGTCCAAAGTGAAGCTGTTTTCTGAAACCTCGATCTCCATCATGCCTTCGGTTTGAACCACCGTTGATCCCGGAACTTCGTGGGTCATGGTTTCAGGCGTTATGGAGATTATGTTTGGCGGGCAGGTAATGGTGATGCCCTCTTCGTTAAACACCATGCTCAGGATGTCGGGGGCCATCGGCGGTATAACGGTAAGATAAAAGCCGCCGTCTCCCGGCGTATCGTTCCACTGCATGTCGATGAATTCGGTTTTCATGACTTGGTTTGTCGGGAGAACCGGTTCCAGCGGCATCTCGCCCTCCGCCCAGAAACCACCTACCCAAATTGGATGGTTTGGGTTGCCGCCTTCATACTCGATCCACACGTTGGCGCCCATTGGCGGTATGGCGTAAAAGCCGACCAGTGGCCCAGCGTACGGCGCACATGGCATGGCCCAATTGGCTTCGGTTACTTTTATCGCGGGCACTTCAGCCTGCAGTCGGCCAAGCATCAAGGGATCGTCGTTGTCAATCACGATGCCGCGGTACTTACCCCAGTATTTGAGCGGACCTTGATAGGCGGTTTCTTTGCTTTGGTTGCCGTCGCATGTTTGGCTCATGACGCCACCTGTACAGTGCTAAGCGTTGATCCAATACCGTCTCTGGTGATGGAGAAAGACTGTTCATAGGCCGTGCGGGTAATGTGGTGTGTGGCCGTTTTCAAATAATATTTTCCGTCGTACAGAGACCCCGCCCCCGATACGGCAACCACTCCCGGTGCCATCAGAATAGAGCCGTACCGCAGTGCATCTACTTTGCCTTGTCCGGTAACAGCCGAATCAGCGCTGCAATTGGTTAGCGCTTGCGCGCGAGCCCATGCGGTGGGCACGCTGAGGCCTTGCTGATACATGGCTTTGTTTTTGGCCGTTAAAACCGCGCTTTCTGTTAAAGCTGGCTGGCTCGAAAAATCTGTCATTGAAGTCGACGTGACCGTCACTATCGGGATGGGAATGTCAGTTTCTTTGTTTTCCACTAACGCCCATATGCGTGTTGGTTGGGTGCCGTCGAAGTTAAACTGCAATTCGGATACGTTGCCATTGCCGGAATATCCAAGCACAAGCGCGGGCTGGATATCGTCGCTGTATGGCGGCGCCCCCCAGTAGGCCCGGGTGGAGCCAGTTAAATTGTTTGTCCGCACGCAGAAAATATAGCCGTGCGTGCCCGCCATTTGGTTCACTGTTTGACGGTCAGTGCCCATTTGCTGGGGTGTGGTCATTGTGTCCAACAGCCCCACAAGTGTCTCGGTAATCTCGGGAATCAGGCCCAAAGTTATATAAGGTGTGAGTATGGCAGCCACGATCACCGAGTCGACACAATAAGGGTATTCCATCGACCGATCGACTATGTCCATAAAATAGCTGATATCTTCGCCTTTTACCGTATAGGTTCCGCCGCTGCTATCTGATGGTGGTTGGTAGGCCACTTGCGTTATGACTCCGTCGATCAAAAGCTTCGAGGCAGTGCCAACTGTTGCGCCTATTTTTACGCGTTCGCCAATCTTAAGGTGTGTCGAGGTCGCGATTTGCATATTCTGAAAGCCGGAAGAGACATAGTCGCTGGTAAACGAAATCTCGAAGGTTTGCGGTGCTTGATCTGATTGTGAAACAGTCACAGATTCTAAGGCTTCCATGAGCGAAGATGGGAAACCAGTACTGGTTTCTGTCATCAAATGCACTTGGTAGCTTTCTGTGCTCATTTGGTTTCTTTCTATCCCAAGGCTCTCTTTTAAGTAGATTAGCCGGGTACAACTAAAAGGCGTCCTGGTAGCGTTGTTAAGGTGAATGGGTTCATCGCTAAATTGTAGTCTGCAATACGATAGTATGCGAGCGAGTCCCCATAGGCGCGATAGGCCAGAAGGTCGGGCCTATCTCCGGTTTGTACCTCCTGTACCTTGAGGGCCGTTTGCGTACTGTCTGCAGGAATGAAACGTCGGCTAAGATATTGTATTTTAACACCTTTTTTTTCATTGTAGGTGAGAATTTTGGAATCGGAATAGCGGCTATTACCGTTGATTTTTTGAACCATTTCTTGAGCCTCCCCGGCAAAGAATGACTAAATCAGCTACGATTTTTTGTCGATATAGAGATCTGTCTAACGTGGTACCTTAAAAAATTTTAGGCCAAAAACACAATCAAAAAGAAAATAAATTTAAATATGGACGTATCCTATGATTGCTGCATATGATCGCAGAGGTTTAGATCTGCCATTCGAGTTACGTGTATCAGCTGATTTGAAAATGCTATGAAATTTTCGATGTGAAATCAGTTTTTATGGCGGGGAGCGTTATTAGGGAGGCCTCGTGCCTTCACACTTCTATTCATGTGCAGGGGGCATTCAAAATGACAGTCCAGCTCACCTATCCAGGTGTTTATGTAGAACCTATTATCAGTCCGGCGCCCGGGGATCAGGGCGTAGCGACATCCATCACGACTTTCGTTGGCCGCACTATGATGGGGCAGGTTAACGAGCCAATTTTACTGACGAATTATGGAGACTATGAGCGCTATTTTGGCGGCCTTGATCAGGACAGCACCATTAGCTACAGCGTGCAGCAATTTTTTAATAATGGCGGCACTCAAGCCTATGTGGTCCGATGTTTTTCCCCTGATATTGCCAGCCCATTAACCGTCGAGGCGTTAAGTCTCGTGGGGCAGAAGCTTGTAGCAGGTGCGAAAGCCCTTAAAGCGCCGATAAATCAAGCCGCTGTTGATACCTATTTGGCAAGCCAGCAAGCTGCGGCAATGGGCGTAG
This sequence comes from Kordiimonadaceae bacterium, assembly GCA_016764715.1. GTDB lineage: Bacteria > Pseudomonadota > Alphaproteobacteria > Sphingomonadales > Kordiimonadaceae > Kordiimonas. The sequence goes on from JAESRJ010000135.1 coordinate 16,437, forward strand.
ACCAATGGTATATTGGCAAAGTCCGCACCGATTTTGATGCTGGAATGAAAACAGCGTCGTCATCGTCACTGGAAGCGGCAGCTGAACCTGCTGCTAAAGGCGCAAAGGGCGCACAAGCGGCAGCAGCAGGTCCTGACCCTGTTACAGTTCTTCAGGAGGTTTCTGCGGCAGCTGTTCCGCCCTTCCCAGCTTTCACAGGCCTTCTGGAGGTAAACCCCGCCAATGCGGCCTTTGGCGTCATTAATGCCGTAACATTTCAAGTTAATGGCCAGGCGCTTATGGCGCCTTCAAACCGACAAGCGGTTATTTTGGCTGCGCAAAATGCGATGTCGCCTTACACGGGCGGCCTAACGCACAATGTGGCGCAAGCGCTGAAGAATGCTATGGATAGTGCCTTGCCCACCAGTTATCAGCCGGGCACAACGGCGGCGGCGGCGGCTTATGGTGCCGTGGGCACAGCGCTTGATACGTATGTTGTCACGCCGGTACAGGCTCAACTTACGCAACTAGCGACAGACGACCCTAAGACCGGGGCAGAACCCAACTTCATTGCTTTCCAAACGACGCTAACAAATTTTAGTCAGACAGCAGGCGGTGCGGCGGCCGTACTGACAGCTGGCTACACTGTATTGGCGGTGCCAACGCCTGCCCAAGGAACAGCTGACCCTTCTGCTGCAAATGTGTTGGCGGCTATGGTTACAGCGGCAGGCACCAACGTTGCTGGTCTTGCCATCGTTGCTGCTGCTAAATTAGCGGCAGCCGTTGCTGGGGCTATGCCGTTGGATGTAATGGCGGCTGGTGTACAGGGTACCATGGATTACCTAACTGACGGCTGGCAGCCTTATGTTGATCTGCAATTGCAGGCATCTAGCCCGGGGGGCTGGTCCAACAATATGTTGAGCGTTTCTGTAAACTCAAACGGCATAACGCCTCAGGTGGCAGCACAAAAGAAACTCGCTCAGGAAGATTTGTTCAATCTGGTTGTGAGCTATGTGACGCCAGACGGTATAGTAGCAAGTGAAAATCACACCGCCGTCACTTTGAAAGAAAAAGACACCGACGGAAACGATACGTCCAATAACCTGCAGCTGGTATTAACCAAGGGGTCGCTATATGTGCGGGTTCTTGATGGCGCAACCTTGCCGGCCGAACCGCCCATGAATGGGTCAGCGGCGACCGCGACAGGCGGCGTTAATTCTAATCCGCTTAAGATTAACGACTATATCGGGGATGAGAATGGCAAAGCTGGCATTTATGCACTGAAGAAAGTACCCATTTTCAACATTATGTGCATCCCGCCGGATGATCCCACTTCAGATACGGACAGCCTGGTTTACTCAACCGCGGCGTCATTTTGTGTCACTAAAAACGCCATGCTAATCATTGATCCGCCGGCCCTTTGGGCCACGGAATATGAGGGCGGTAATATCGCGAATATCTCGCTCAATGATTTGGGTAGTTTTGGTGCGCCGGAAGGCCGGTCCTCGGCCATATATTTTCCGCGTATTATCATTGAAGATACGCTGCTGAACGGTGCCAAGCGGACTTTCCCGGCGTCGGGTGCGCTGGCTGGCCAGTGGGCACTTGCTGATAGTACGGTTGGTGTTTGGGATGCCCCCGCAGGTCTTACCTCGGCTTTGAACGGTATCAGTGGGTTAGAGATAACCATGAGTGATTCCGATAACGGCGTGTTAAACCCGCAAGGTATAAATTGTTTACGTACCTTCCCGGTGGGCGGCACGGTTGTCTGGGGCGCCAGGACACTAAGGGGCGCAACAGCACTCGCAGACGAGTATCGCTACATCCCTGTTAGGAGACTTCTCCTCTATATCATGGACTGGTTAGAGGTGAATACGCGCTGGGCCGTCTTTGAACCCAACGACGAGAAACTATGGTCTGAATTGCGGTTGCAAATTGGCACCTTTATGAAAGACCTGTTCAAGGAAGGCGCTTTGGTTGGCAAGACGGCTGATGAAGCACTGTTTGTTCGCTGTGACGCCAGCACCACAACGCCTACAGATCAGGACAACGGCATTGTTCGGGTGCAAGTAGGCTTCGCGCCTGTGAAGCCAGCCGAGTTCGTTGTTATTACCGTCGAGCAAATCTTACAAAACGCGGGCTCTTGAAAGGAGGGGATGAAAAATGGCTGAGTTTCCACAAAACCCACAACGATTAACACCTTATCCCAACTTCCGTTTCAAGATAAAATGGGACGGAAATTACGTTGCGGGGGTATCAAAGATTGGGCCTCTATCGCGTAAGACCGATGTTATGAAGCATCGGTCCGGGGGCGACCCTTCAGTTGAACATTTGGCACCGGGACAAACCTCCTATGAGCCAATTATTGTTGAGCGCGGTGTCTCATACGACCCTACGTTCGAGCAATGGGCCAACAAAGTATTTGATGTCACGAATTCGCAAGGCTCGACCGGGCAAAACACCTCTCTCGGCGACTTTAGGAAAAACATAAGCATCGAGGTCTATAACGAAGCGGGTCAAAAGGTTTTGGCCTATAACGTCTATAACGCCTGGGTGTCTGATTATCAGTCCCTTAGCGATTTGGATGCAAGTAGCAATGCATTTGTGATGCAAACCTTGACGATCCAGAACGAAGGATGGGAGCGCGATCCGTCTGTGACAGAGCAGAAGGAACCAACCTTCACTGACCCAGCAAGCTAAAGCTCGGGCTTCTGGTAATGAATTGAGGCAGTTGTAATGCGCGAACTGAAGGCTGATCAGCTAATGGCATTGATGGAGGCTGGTGCTGGCCGGTCTGATATTGACCGCGCGCAATTGATGCTGGCGTGGAGGTATCCGGAACGAGACTGGCAAGATATTGCGGAGCTGCCAGTTGGCAAACGCGACGCACAATTGTTATTTCTACGGCAGGAGCTTTTTGGTGACAAAAGCAAACTGCGTTGCCGCTGCCCGCAGTGTGAGGCGATGTTTGAATTTTACGTCGACATTCCTGAAATATTGTCGGCGGATTGTGCGCCCAAAAGCCGAGCTACAGAAATAGGCGTTGAAACGGGCGGCTATCACTTCCGCTTGCGGGCACTTGATGGCCGCGATTTGGCCTCTCTTCCCAATCATTTGAGCAACGAGGACGCAGTCCGCTTTCTTGCGGTACGCGTTATTTTATCTGTGCAGGACGCCGATGGTCAGCCGGTGGAGAATCCAGCTGCTGGTGATATCAGCGAAGAATGGATCAAGGTTCTATCATCCGCATTAGGCGACGCCGATCCGCTTTCAGTGGTGGCGTTTGGCGTGAAATGCGCTGATTGCAACAACACTTGGCGGGCGTTCTTTGATGCGGGGCACCTGCTGTGGGGTGAGCTGGAAGCTGAAAACAGGGCGGCGCTCGAAGAAATACACCTATTGGCGAAAAATTATGGCTGGCGCGAAGCGGATATTGTAGCGATCCCCCAGCAACGCCGCAGATTTTATGCAGGCAAGCTATCGGAGCATATCAATGGCTGATTATTTCTGTGACCTTGTGGGCCGCCAAAAGCAGACAGTGGATTTGGCAGTACCTCTGATCCCGCATCTCTTCGCTAGGGAGAGGCTGACTGTTGCAGAGACCAGGTTCATGTCGGGGCACTTAATCGAGGCTGAGAAAATGCCCAGCGTATTTGCGAAATCTATGAAGGAAAAACCTGATTTTAAATAGCGTACTGCTCAAGTGGGCATGAAATACCAAGGTAAATTATGGGTGATTACAGGGTTATTAGCGGGGTAACACAGGCGCTGGCCCTGTCGGTTCAGCGCGCAATATCTAGTGGGCAGTCGTCTGTTTCGCATTCGTTGGTCACGACCAATCGTCCTGACACGCCCAAAAAAGGCGATCAGCCGCGCGTCAATATATATCTGTTTCACGTGCAACCCAATGCCACACTGCGTAACATCGATTTGCCTACCATGATGGGCGAAGACTTTGTAAAAAAGCCAACCATTGCGCTCGACCTTTTCTATCTGTTCAGCTTTTACGGTAGTGATCATCGCAATCGGTTGGAAAGCCAGCTTTTAATGGGCTTGACCATGGGGGCCTTGCACGCGCGGCCTTTCATTGAACCTGAAGAGTTGCGTCAAATATTGGACGACGAACCCGAAGACGGTGTCACCTACCACCAAGTTTCGCTTGCTGTTGAAACTATGTCTGTGCATGAATTGTCGCGTCTCTGGCAGACGTTTCCGCAAGTTCCGCTGGTTCTATCCACGGCKTWCSGCNGCMANNAYSGWGTNAWTYRGMKRAGSRGTTKGNCTCMANWMTTGNKRAGSMKCSGYMSYRSCGCGAATTTACGATGATCAGAGAGCCCGTGGCAGAGGATCAATCAGTTGTGCCTACATCGCCGGTCGTGCCGAAAAAATTACCGGCTCTTGCTCGGTTTCGGCAAGTGGTTTCTTCGAGATTAGATAATTTCCGGAGGGGGCGCTAATGCTGGACAATCTTTTTGAAGGACGGGATGAGCCAGGGCCGGTTGTTCGAGACAATGATACGGAAATTGTTCGCGCTGCGGAACAATTGATCTTGTGCGTCGAACATTTAGGGGTGGCAGAGGACTGCGCTGATCCGGACGAAATTTTGGCTCTATACAGGGGCGAGATTGGAGAGCCAACGCCACCTAACCTGGCTAATCTCGGCGATATTTTTGGCCTTGATGCTTTTGAGCGCAGAGTTCTGCTGTTGTGCCTTACCGCTAATATGGATAGCGTTTTTTCTGGTCTGGCGCGCGAAATTCAGGGGTTGGATTCGAAGCAGGCGCCCGTAACTGTCTCATTGGCGCTCTCGTTGTTTCCGGAAGGGGGCCATGACCACTTTTTGCCGGATAGCCGATTGTGTCGCAATAGGTTGGTGCAACTGGCAGGGCGGCCGCTTTTTGAAGCTGAAGTTACAATAGACCCCGCCATTCTGGGGTATCTGGTAACGGGGACGTGCGAGGAAGCCTCCCTTGCGGGACTGGTTATGCCATTGGTCGCCAAAGTTGATTTGTCAGAAACCCAGCGCAACTTGGTTCAGTCCGCTGCCGGGAGCATTCAGGATGGCACAAGTGCGCTGCATTTGGTGGGGCCTGACCGCGCTACGCTAAAAGCCGTAGCGGCCCAGACATGTGCGAGCTTCGGCTGCGGGCTCTATCTTATGTCGTTTCTTCAAATGCCAGGGCATCCCAAAGAGCTTTCAGATTTCGCCCTCAAATGGCGGCGAAAAGCGCAACTTAACAATCAGGTTTTGGCGATTGATGCCTGCGATGTGTGCCCAACTGACCGCGACTTTAGTGCCTCAAGTTATCTACTTCAACAGTTTGCGCTTTTGGCAGGTGTCCCCCTGATTATACTGAGCAACGAGCGCATGAACTTTGATCTTGGAGACCACGCTGTTCTTGACGTGCCGCCGCCTAGCCGTGGTGAGCTGGTAGGCCTATGGCACCAAGTGCTTTACCGAAACAGGTGTTTTTTGATGGCCGGGTATTTTGGTGACGAAGATGTCATTACCGTTGACGACCAACAAGACAAAGCATTTGCAGAAGAGTTGGSMRNTTGMWNNTTGCRKYWYYRKSCRCARAYAWKNNAWATGWKGTKNNTGCNTKTCNNCTTAAAKTGCWMNTCKSMKCAWWRYNNGTTNCCRAKYSMTTGACGCTGCCTGTTCCTTGGAAAGAATATTGGTGGCAATCAGCGCGCAGCCAGGCCCGGCCAAGTTTCGATGGCTTAGCCCGCCGTGTTGAAACCACTGCTACGTTCGCTTCGCTTGTTACTGACGTCCAGACCGGCAGCGTTCTCGACGAAATAGTCAGCCAATTTAAGGCGCGGCCGCTCGTCAGGGGGTTGTGGGGCATGGAGCCTGCATTCCAGCGCGGCACCGGCATAACTGTATTGTTCGCGGGGCCTAGCGGCACCGGTAAAACGCTTGCCGCGGAAGCGATGGCGAATGCATTGTCGCTGGATCTGTACCAGATTGACCTATCGCAGATGGTGAGCAAATATATTGGGGAAACCCAGAAAAACTTGGCCCGTGTATTTGATGCGGCGGAGCGTGGGGGTTCAATTTTATTGTTCGACGAGGCCGATGCGCTTTTCTCGAAGCGGACTGATGTGAGCGATTCAAAAGACCGTCACGCCAACATGGAAGTGGGCTACCTGTTGCAGCGAATGGAAGCGTACAGCGGCATTGCGGTCCTTACCAGTAACCTGAAAGATGGCCTAGATGACGCCTTTTTGCGGCGGCTGCAATATGTCGTAGATTTCCCTTTCCCTTCACCCCAAATGCGGGCGGAGCTTTGGGAAACAATGTTGCCGAAGTTGGTGCCAACTGGCGACCTGCCAGGGCCAGCTGTTTTTGCTCGGCTGACTTTAACCGGTGCGCAAATTCGCAATGTCATTCGGCGGGCTGTTTACAGGGCGGCGTCTGGAACAGGCCAATTAGAAACGGGCGACTTTTTGCATGCGGCTCATGCGGAAATGGAAAAATCTGATAGGGCGCTAAGTCCCGCTGATTTAAGGAGGCTTCTTGAATGTTAAGCAAAGGCGCTCTTCATATTTTACCGGCCAGCGGAGGCAATGGCCAGTCGATCGTTTTTCAGTATAACCCGGACAAAGTTCAACGGCAGATCAAACCAAAGATTGTGGGCGGTCAGCCCGGCGGGCATTCTGCAAATATCCGGTTTGGCACGGCACCAGAAGAAACATATACGATGCAGGTGGAAATCGATGCGCTTGATAATTTACCGAGCAAAGCACAAGCCAGAGCCGCAGTGACGGACGGCATTTATCCGATGTTAAGCGCGTTGGAGTTGCTGATGTATCCAACGCTGACTGAAGTGCAATCAAATCAGTCACAAATGAATAATGGTACGCTTCAAGTCGCACCTTATACGGCGCCGCAAGTGCTGTTGAATTGGGGAAAAAAGCGCATTGTCCCGGTCGTGGTGGAAAGCTACAGCGTCGAAGAACAAATGTTTGACAAGGMGCTTAATCCAATCAGAGCATCCATTCAGCTGGCGCTGCGTGTGATCACCTACGACGATGTTCTGCCCAGCAGTAATAACTACCAAAGTTTTGTCAGCTATCAGCGGTTCAAAGAGAACGAGGCGAAAAAAATTTAGGAGGGCGTAGTGATCCAAACCTATGCACAGCGTTCACCTGCGGCAGCCAAGCGCTTGCGGGCCATGCGCGGCAATAACACCGCCAGAGCCGATCTGACGGAAAAAAAGACTGCCCTCAGCGCTAACCGCGAGCGTAGCAAGTTGGCAAGAACAGCGCGCGCCGCCGCCCGAACTGAAAAACGGCAAAAAGTGTCAAAAGTGCGCCGCAAACAACAATTCAAAAGCAACCGCTCCAAGTTGCAAAGCAAATATAGGCGAATGCAGCGTATGGCGAAGAATTGAGACATGATTGCTATGACGGCATATGCACCTGAAATGGTCCCGACGACAGCTTCTGCGGCCACAGAAGAGGCTTCGTCTGCTTCAACGGGTGCTGCCGGGAAGGCAAAATCACGCGGCATTCAATTTTTCTGGACGAAGGGCCTTTGGGTCATGGTTCAAGGGCGTGTAAAATCATGAGCGATTCTGAAGAGGCATATCCAGCTTATATGGGCCGCATTCACATGCGGTTTTCCAAGGGCGCAGATCCAGCTTCGAGTCCGGTGAGCCCTGGCCTCGTTGAGGCCTACAAAGACAAGGGCAATATACGATCGAAATATAAGGGAAATCGAGCGACGACAGGGTCGGCCTCTATGGATGACGCCGAGGAAACCAAGGAAGCCGAAGAAACCGAAGAATCCGAGGCAGCCGCGAGCGCCGCGGTTGGAAAGACAAGTGGCATTCCTATTTTTGGTGAAGAAGGCGCTGCTGATCGGGCAGGGTGGAGCAAAGGACATATTGCCGCGCGCAATAGGATGGGAATACGCCTGGGCGTGGCTACAGAGAATTCTCATGCGCTGGGACATGCCGATTTTGGTACAGATCATGAATTGTCTGCGCCTGCCGCCACCAAAGCCCAAAATACCGAGCAGTTGGCCATTGAGCTGGCGATGCGTGATGCAACCGCGCGGGTGAACGGCAGTGCCAGACAAAGCGATGCCGGGTTAAGTGAGGGCACCTCGTTGGTGCACGCCAAAATCACCGACGTGCTACACCCTAAAACCGGCGATCTGATAGCCCGGCGCTATAAGCTGATCCGGCGCGCCGATGAGCACGATCAGGAAGGCACCGTCGTATTTGACCACCTTATGGACGGCCAGCGCAAACGCTTTAGCAAGAAGGATGCGATGACACTGGGTGCGAAGGTGCACGGGGCGATAATGACAGGTGAACCCGTGGATAGATCGACGAAGGACCACTCGGCCAATATAAAAGCGCCCCGGGATCGCAAGGGACTGGGTGCTGTCGCGCCGACCCTGGAAGCCGCCGACGAAGACTCCCCGCTTGGCATCAAAGACCACCAAAGAAAGGTGCTTGATACCTTAAATAGGGCGAGAGGCAGTACGGCCGAAGCGCGCATCCGTTCCCGGATGGTTGGTACTCAAGACCGTGATGGTGTGGAGATGGTAGGGCCGGCTTTTACCGACGCTGTATTTCCRGCCACTGCCCCTGGTGCCGGTGACGGCGGCAAAGCCGACGGGCAAGGCGCGCTGGATACCCTTAGGGAGAGAATAGCCGCAGGATCGGACGRYRCYATTTCGCCTGAAAGCTTGCTTGTTTCGGGCTCCCTTCCTGCTGACAATAGGACAAAGCTGCTTGCTGCTATTGGTGCCATACACGCCAGTCACGCAGGGAACATGGAGGCGGGTGCCGCAGTTGATATCGGGCACGGCGTCCATGATGAGTTGGGTGGCGACGCGCAGGAACATTTGGCCAATTCGGTTGCTGTATCTGAGCCTACCTCAACCGATGATCCAAATTGGCGTTTCATTGACCAAACAGGGAAAGCCGTGAAAGCACTACGCAGAATGGAAGCAGACACGGCTGGAAGTGGCCTGAGCGCTGTWAAAGAATCCGGATTGCCGATAGAGCATTTGCAGGCGGCGCATGCSCGMAGAAATCAATATATCRRCGAAACGAAGGCCCTYTTGCCCGTTATACCRGATGATAAGCTWGATGAAGTGGACGTAAGAGATGCTAGTGAAGCGACAGTGCGTGCCGCCAGCGCCGGTRGYGACGCTGAAGACGCAGCGATGGTGGGCGGCATAGAGGCTTTCCCAGCGGAGGAAACTCACGCAACGCCGCAGCTGGCGCGGGCAGCTTCATTGCCTTTGGGCACTGGTATCACAGGTGCCAAAAGGCGCGCTCGCGGCCTAAGTTCGAGCAACGATGACACGGCGGTTGATGGCGCTGCTGCTGGCGGTTTTCTAGCTCGTGCCGCCACGCTGCCCGCTGAAGGTGAACCCAGCGCGAAATCCAGCCGGCGTTCTAAAACTGATACCGCATCTCGGTTAATAGACGCCGCCCCGGTCGCGCCCACTGACGCCGAGAGGACAGACTTTGACGAAAGTAAAGGCGGCGGCGCATCCGACGGCGACGGCGAAGATATGGAATAGGAGCCGCGCGTGGTCGATACAGATCCAGCTTATGAGCCTTATTTGGGCCGCCTGCATATGCGGGTCGCAGGGCGCGCGTTTGAGCAGTCGATTGCGGACGAGAGGCTAAGCGACGGAGATTTGCGAACTCTGTATAAAAAAGACGGGAACATCCGGTCTAAATATCAAGGGAGACGGCGGGCTAGCGTTGATGGTGAAAAAGGCCTTACCAGCGGGATACCAATTTTTAATTCGGAAGATGCCGCTGACCGCACAGGGTGGTCAGTCGGCCATACAAAGCTGCGGGCAAAAACAACCAGTTCATTGCGGGAACTAGCACGCGAGCGGGGCATGTCGGCCCAGTTTGCAGCCCGCCATGTTTCGGCTGAAAATTCGCATGCGCTTGGGCACGGGGACTACGGTGTTGATCATCTATTGTCAGCGCCGTCCGCGTCAAAAGCGCAAAATACTGAGCAATTGGCCATTGAACTAGCGATGCGTGAGGCCGCGGGGAAATTGAATGGGGGCCTTGCCGATAAAAACCAGTCACTGGTTCACGCTAAAATTACAGACGTATTGCACCCGGAAACTGGCCAGTTAATGGCGCGTCGATATAGRYTAATCAGGCGTCAAGATGCGAACGACCAGGAAGGCACAGTTGTTTTTGATCATTTGATGGACGGCAGGCGTTTGCATATAAGCAAGGATGAAGCCTTCGGTCTTGGCAAACGCGCCCACGACGCTCTTATGGCAGATCAAGGCGACCGTGTAACGGCTGAAAACTCGGTTTATCCCGGCTCAGACAGGGCACGGCTAAGGCTGGCAGCTGATATTTCCCCTCAGAAAGATGAGCTGAAAGGTCACCAAACGGGTGTTCGTAGCGGGATGCAGGCCAAGGTAAGCGGCTTAGGCGTTTTAGCGCGTCGGCAAATGCAGGACCGGGACGGATTAAAGATGGCTGGGCCAGCTTTGACGAATGTTTTATTCCCTGATGAAGTGGATATTGGTAGGCCCGCGGGTGAAGCGGATGGACAGAACGCGCTTGATGAAGCCCGCCGCCGTGCCGCCRTSSANYMWRKYTYGCSSKTCRGYGMWTGMMMGCGGCATTGGCCCGGGAGGGGACGCCGAGACGCAAGCCCAAACCGAGGCATTGGCTGACTTTAACACCTCCGGTAGTGTGCCGTCCGACCCCACCACATTGATGATGCGCGGCATGCAATCGATGCAGGCAAAGGTGCATKCTCAACTGGGCACCTACGAACCATCGAGTTTTCAAATGATAGGGTATCGGCCTGAGGCCCACATGGAACTTTTTGAACATTACAACACTGTTAWAAATAGCRRGGGTGATMCCGACCTGCTTGAAGACCATGAAAAAGCCTTGCTCGAAAAGGTCGGGCGGATCAAAGATTTCCACGACGCCGCGCCGCGGGGCATGATTTTTGGCGGCGGTGGCTCAATTGGGGGCGGTGGCCGCCCTATTTACAAGAGCCGAGGGCGTAAGAAATCCAGAAAGGCCAAAGAATCGGCCTATTTTGAAGATTCAGATGATTCCGGTGGTCGTCGGATGCGCAGAAAAAAAGCCGCTGCTAAACCTTCTAAACGAAAACGTGGCGGTTCGGATCTATCGGATGAAGATGATGTTGAAACGCCGGCTTTAACCCGCGCAGCCAAAGTGCTGAAAAAACCAGTCCGAAAAGGCAAAAAAAAGGCATAWCCAARAAGRCTTGCCTGACGAGGGCTCGAGGAAAAAACCCAAAAGCAGGAGTGGGTCGGAAGAAAATTAAAGAACATACGACAGTGACAAAGTAAATGTGACTGTGGGCTCTTTGAGGAGTGGCATCCACTGAAACGCCCTGTGGTCGCAGAAAAGGCATAAAACTCGGCCTTTTTCTCGCTACAATAGTTACCTTGTTTGGCGATAGGATATACACGGCACGGAGTTTCTTAGAAAAAATCCTGGTCAAATAGAAGTCTGGCTAAATGATTTAACGAGGCTGATCTTTCCGATCCTGAATTTACCAAAAAGGGTGTAGCCCTGCCATGTTTCGAGGAAAGGGTTCAATTTTTACGCCGCTGTTCAGTTGAAATAGTATCTTCTAGTTACATCTGACGGAAATTCAGAATATGTGCTTACGTCCAGAAAGAGGGTTCCTAATTGCGCTGTAAAACGACCACTACCTCGTTTAGGGCGGCGTTCAACGACAGGTGG
>JAESRJ010000007.1 GCA_016764715.1 Kordiimonadaceae bacterium
CGTGTGTGAATGTGAACAATACTGCGAGCTGCGACGATGGCGACGCGTGTACCGATTCGGATGTCTGTGACGCGGGCCTTTGCAGCGCCGGATCCGGGTTGGACTGCGATGACGACGACGCCTGTACCGACGACTCGTGCGACCCGGCCATCGGCTGCGTGCACGTAGCGGCAGCGTGTGATGACGGCGATATATGCACCGACAACGACACTTGCGCCAGTGGGATCTGCGCAGGCACTCCCAAGAACTGCGACGATGGTGACGCGTGCACTAGCGATTCGTGCGCTGCGGGGGCCTGCCTAAACGTAGACAACAGCGCCACCTGCGACGACGACAACGCCTGCACCACCGATAGCTGCGACCCGGTCGCCGGCTGCGTGAATGTGGACAACTGCGACGATGGGAACCTCTGCACCGACGACTGGTGCGACCCGGCGACTGGCTGTAATTACGCGGACAACTCGGCGTCGTGCGACGATGGCGATGCCTGCACGGAAGGTGATCTCTGCGGCGACGGGCAGTGCGGAGGCGCCGCTATCGACTGCGATGACGACGACGTCTGTACCTTGGATGGTTGCGACGCATCGACCGGGGAGTGCACCACCGAAACCATTGAAGAGTGCTGCGCGCTGGACGAAGACTGCGACGCAACTGGAGCCTGCATCGAGGCGACCTGCGACACGGCCAAGAACGAGTGCACTACGACACCCATCGCGGGGTGTTGCACCGCTGACGCCGATTGTCTTGACGACGACGAGGCCACCGAAGATCTGTGCGATCTGGCGATCAATAAGCGGGCATCCATTCGGGTGACAGCGCCTGTTCCCTACCGCCTTACAGCTTACCAATTGGCATCATCAACGAGATCAAACGCCAAACCAAAGCCTTGGCTGACGCACTTGACATTGTAGGCCTGATGAACATTCAGTTTGCCGTCAAAGAAGACGAAGTTTACCTGATTGAGGTAAACCCGCGCGCCAGCCGTACCATACCGTTTGTTGCCAAAGCTGTTGGATCTCCGATTGCTGCTATTGCCGCACGCGCTATGGCAGGTGAAAAAATAACTAATTTCGAATTGAAAGACCCCTTCACTGAGCATGTATCGGTGAAAGAGGTTGTGATCCCCTGGGCGCGTTTCCCCGGTGTGGATGTCCTCCTTGGGCCTGAAATGAAATCCACTGGCGAAGTGATGGGTATCGACAAAAATTTCGCCATGGCTTTTTATAAATCGCAGCTCGCCGCTGGCGTCGATTTGCCGATGGAAGGGAAAGTGTTTGTATCTGTGAAGGACGGCGATAAATATGCACTTGTGCCACTCGTGCGCAACCTGCTTAAAATGGGATACAGCGTTATCGCTACAACCGGCACAGCTACATACCTTAAGCAGCAAAACCTGGATGTCGAAAGCGTCTATAAAGTACAAGAGGGCCAACGCCCGCACGTACTAGATATCATGAAAAACGGTGACATCGACCTCATGTTCAACACAACAGCGGGTAAAAAAGCCATTCAGGATAGCTATGCGCTTAGAAATTTGGCACTAACGATGAAGCTCCCATATTTTACAACGCTTGCTGCGTCCAAGGCCGCTGTACAGGCACTCAAGGCGCTGAAAGCAGGCGAGCTAGAAGTTAAAAAACTGCAAGCCTACAGCTAACAGCCCCTAATACAGGCGGTTTTAGGCGGAGAAAAGTAGCATCGTGCCTATTTTTGCGGGCCGCCCTTGATTTTTAGGGGCCTATTCGCTACATAGATAGATGAGCGCGCCGGCCCTATGGGTCGGCGCTGCTGTTTTTAATAGGCCTAGCCAATGATAAAAACAGCTTATTATAATGAACAAATGAGACTGGATGCATAATGGAAAAAGTGCCCATGCTGCTCGAAGGCTATGACCGCCTAACAGCAGAATTAAAACAACTAAAAACTGTGGACCGCTACGCGGTTGTTGCGGCAATTGAAGAAGCGCGCGCGCACGGCGATCTTTCCGAGAACGCTGAGTATCACGCTGCAAAGGACGAGCAAGGCCACATTGAAGCCCGCATCAAAGTCCTTGAAGGCAAATTGAGCCGCTCCGAGGTCATTGATCCCAAAACTATGAACGGTGACCGCATCGTTTTCGGGGCGACAGTAACGCTAATCGACGAAAATGACGAAGAGTTTATATATCAGATCGTTGGCGAAGATGAGGGCGACGTAAAAATTGGCCGTATTTCCTATAAATCTCCAATTTCCCGAGCTTTGATCGGCAAACGAGTTGATGACGGCATTGAAGTGAAGGCCCCCGGCGGCGACCGCTACTATGATATCGAGAAGATTGAATTCATCTAATTTTCTCGCCACTGAACAATAAAAAAGCCCGCTATCCTGCGGGCTTTTTTTATTGTCAAATTTCTGAGACCCTTACAGGGCGTTAGGGAGCGGAACCCCTGGCGTATGCTTGGAGGTTCGGATCGTGAGCGAGGTTTTCACACTGGCCACATTCGGGGCTGGCGTCAGCGAGCTCGTCAGAAACTGTTGAAATGACGCCAAATCGTGCGCAACGATCTTCAAAATGAAATCGATCTCGCCGTTTAACATGAAGCATTCCCGCACCATGGGCCAACCTTTGACTTTCGCTTCGAAAGCCTGTAAATCAGTTTCCGCCTGACTGTGCAAACCAACCATGGCGAACACCGTCAACCCATAACCAAGTGCTTCCTGGTTAAGAAACGCATGATACCCTTGAATATAGCCTTCCTCCTCCAACGCRCGTACGCGCCGCAGACAGGGCGGAGCAGTTATGCCCACGCGCTCCGCTAATTCAACATTTGTAATGCGTCCTTCAGCTTGCAGTGACGCCAATATTTTACGATCTACTGCATCCAATTTGACACGCCCCATAGGGAAACTCCTTAAAACCTCTTTGAACACTTTCTATAGTAACCAACGTGYCTTGGGAAATAAAGTTTCAAATACGGATAATTTAATTTCTAATGCTAATCATCACTAGTATCTCGACTCGAATACAGTAGTATAGCCGCATAGGTGATTCGGGAGCTGGGATCACCATACCAAAAAATTAAATTCGGTAGGAAACGGCTATATGTACCGCTGTCATTTGAGGCAGTGTAAAGTATACGGGTAATTGTTGTGAGCAATGCGTCTGCGTTTGATATGAGCGCGCTGGACAATAGAATAAGAGAGCTGGTTGCCTACGCGCGTGAGCGCGACGGCGAGGACCGTTCCATTTTATTTCGCAACCTCGTCGACCTTTTCCTTATAGGTAAAGCCCCAAAAATAAACCCTACCCGCAGCCAATTGCTTGACGTRATTGAAGCGCTYGTGCCCCATGTCGATACTGACAGCCGACGCACGGCTGCTGATCTTATCGCGAATATGGCAAGCCCCCCTATGGATTTRGCACTRCGCCTTTGCCGCGATAGAACCAGTATTGTTGTCAATTTATTGACCCATGTTGTCTTTGATGAAGACGATCTGATCGAATTGATCGAACAAACAGGTCGGGAACAYCATCAGGTTATYGCCAGCAGAGAAGACCTYTCWGCCAATATCTGGATTGCCCTAGCRCGCGCCGCTCCGAGCGCCCCGCCCTTCGAGCACCAATCAACGCTGGCCTTRTGGAGCGAAGACCTTGGCATTACCGGCACTGCRCCGTCCAGCGAAGCACCGGCRAAAGAGAGCCTGCAGCTTAAAAGTGCTACAGTGACGCCGATCCACAGCCCTCAGCGGTTGTCCAAAAAGCCAGTAAGTTCAGGCATTCGCATTTTGCGCACCGACAAAGACTTGGTGGCTCGACCTACCACCGCGGGCAAGACTGATGCTCCTGACACACACAGAGCGCCGACGGCCRCTGCCSCCGCTAAACCGGCCAACGCCCCGACAACGCAMCAGAGGCAAGAGCCAGTWRACTTTTCTCAGACACCAGCCAGCACCGCTGCTGACACCRCGACCGAGGCACAAGACCCCGGTCCCAGTGGCTGGGCATGGGCWAGTGATAGAGACGGCATTGTCCGCTCACTTTCGCCAAATGGTTCAGAACTATTGGCTGACATTTTACCCGCCAGCAATGCCTCGGTCCTTGACTTGCTCAGTTTGAACAACAAGCTTGGACACCCTGTCGCACGCGCCTTTCAGCGCCGGTCTGCCATTCATGACGCCCCTATTCTTTTGCAGCACCTCCAAACAGGCAGGCAACATTGGACTCTTCAAGCAACGCCAGTGTTCAGCGCGGGCGGCGGTATTTTCGAAGGCTATGAAGGCGTCTTAATGCCTGTGGTGACAGGGCAGAGTGAAGTCGGAATCCTTCAAACCGAAGAAGAAGCCTGCGCTCTGTTTTTAGACGAAGTAACCGTGACAGCCATGGGCGGCGCAACAAACACGCCTTTGGCATTCACAAATAAAAGCAGTGTTTTTCCGTCTGCAGATTCCGCTGGTTTTTCTGCACTGCCAGCGCAATCACAGCCTACAGCGACTACCACGGCAGGTACGCCAGAGACAATACAAGCAACCAAAGAGACGTTGGAACATATCGCGGCGAACTTAAATACGCCCGCAGACCATCAARCCGTACTGGACGAAACCGACGATCATGCCCATCAAGGCATCATTTCTGAAGCCGCCACCGACCTACTGAAAGACGCGTTGGCGGATATGTTTACATCAGATAGTCAACGGCCACCTGAGGATACCACGCAAAAAACCCCTTCCAGTTCCAGCGTATCCTCCGGCACAAAGAACGATAGCAACGCACATATTCAAGCCACTCTTGAATTACTCGGCGAAGCGCTTGGGCGCCTTACAGAACACGCAAAAACTCATAGTGAGCCCCAGTTGCGCCTTCAAACTGAGATAGCCTGCGCTTGCCTACGGTCTCTAAAAGACCAACTAGCCTAGGTCTCAGTCACTCTTTTTTTGACGATTTTCTGTAAGCTTTCTGCTGCAATTATGACTTGTAACAACTGAGGGCTTAAGCAAACCCACGGATTGAGGCAAGCTACCCTTATTAGGCTACTTAATATCATTTTCAGGGATTAAACTATGAATTTTTCGCTATCAATAAAAAGAATACTAGCCACGGCCATTACGCCGGTATTCATCCTTACTGCAGCTTTCTCTTTGCCAGCGCACGCGGAAGAAGCACCGCAGCCAGCGCTTTGGAAACTCAGTGACAGCGACAGTGAAATATACCTTTTTGGCACAGTCCACATTTTAAAGCCCGACACAAAATGGCGCAGCGATAAAGTTATGGCCGCATTCAACAACTCACAGATCGTGTATTTTGAGGCTCCGACGGAAGACACTCCTCCTGCCAAGATGCAGGCTCTCATGGCGCCCTATATGACAAACCCCGCTGGCGTAACATTGTCCAGCCGTGTATCGCCAGARTCCTATGCGAAAATGGTTGCTTTRGCCCCCACTGTCGGCATTCCAGCAGCAGCCTTACCTAATTTCGAGCCCTTAAGGCCTTGGCTAGTCACGCTTACTTTTACGGTCCAGCAAATGATTGCCAGTGGCTATGCGCCGGATTCGGGCGTCGAGAAAATTCTCTATGGTTTGGCTAAAAAAGCAGACAAGGATCTTGCATACCTTGAAACAATTGAGTTCCARCTTGGGCTTTTCGGTAGCTTAGCCCCTGAAGTAGAAAACCAAATGTTTGAGGACGGCATGGACCAACTTTCAGAAGGCTCTGCTATATTAGACAGCCTAGTATCCGATTGGTCTAAAGGGAACGTGGAAGGCGTGGCAAACACCATGAATGCCGGTTTCGAGGATGCACCTGAACTGCAAGAATTAATGCTTGTGAGCCGCAACAGAAATTGGGCTGAGCAAATTGATACGATGATGAAGGGCTCAGGGAAAATATTCATTGCGGTTGGCTCAGGCCATTTGGCTGGCGAGGAATCGGTGCAGGACCTTCTTGAAGCAAAAGGCTACAAAGTCGTTAGGCAATAGTCCCACCATAATAGAACACCGCGCTCAGCCAAGTGCTACGGCGCGGTGTTTCTTAAAGATTGCTACGATCTGTACAGACAGTCTTTTWTYTAKRCCCCYACAGCTTTCCTAYRGMWTTTGCKCTTGYWTTTCYCATMTAAATTGTAATAKYSKCCACYGGCGGYARYGAMTRTRYGAATTTAGTTTGCGNMMASSGSCGAGCNNKKTTCCYTGGGGGTCATAGCTTTAGCGCCCKAGRTCGCAGACAAAAGAAAAGGCGGCTCACCTCCGAGCCGCCTTTTCAGAACKARGCTANSWWKYAGCCAAKSTYCCTTATTCTGCACCGTCRTTTTTAGCRATCTGTGCAGTCATRGTTGCGCTTGGACGTGTCCATGTTTGGTTCTTACAACGYGTACCYTTACAWACGCTCACACGGAGWGTGTCATYGCGGWAAGTAAGYTTGCCTTTTTGAGCYTTCTTCTTGCCGTCGATGCTGATTTTGCCGWGWGYCCAAAGATCRCCAGCTTTGCTGCCTGCAAGACGGAAGTTCTTAAGGATAGTTGCACCGTCRCCGCCGTCTTCAGCCCAAACAACATTACCRCAAAGTTTCTTATGGCTKGWMCCACAMGGCGCWAGCTCAACGATRGAYKTGCCGCCGTTTGTTAGCCAGTAGCCTTCWACWGGRAAAGCTTCTTGYGCAACAGTTGGGGCTGCWAGCATKGCTGCGCCCGTCGCTGCMARAAGRAAACGCACAGCGCGRCGGCCCATAATAGGTGTCTTGCCAGAGAWTGCCGTAGCCGGCGTGCTGTGCWKGGGGGTAGCTGAAACTGGGGATGTAAATACTGTAGTCATTTTTTTGCTCCTCGCATCAATATTGAATATCGATATATTAATTTCATAAACCGCAGATGGGTATCGAACGTCGGTCCTGGGGGGCCGTTTACCACTGCAGCTTATCTAAGGATGCTTGTGCCGGGTTTTAAGGCCCCAGGCTTACTGATTTCGAAAACGAGGAGCTTTTAGAGGAATCAGCTACTGTTTCTAACAATCAGCTAACGCTTTTTTGCGGAATTCTGTTGGTGTCATTCCGGCGCGTTCTTTAAACGCCCGGTTGAATGGACCGAGCGAGCCGTATCCAAGATCCATTGCTACTGTCAACACAGGAACATGGCGGTCATCAACAACTGCCAAACGGCTTTTAGCCTCTTGAATTCGGTGAAAATTTAGGTAATCAGCAAAATTCCGGAACCCCAAATGTTGATTAATTAGGCGCCGCAGGCGGTGTTCTGGCATATGGGCGGTGCTGGCCAGGCAGTTAATCGTCAAACCAGCTTCCAACAGCGCGCCCTCACYCGCCAATTTTTCAAGTATAGACAAATCRTGGTGTTCGGCGCTGAGCGGGCGATTGGTTTTACCGTAGGTAATTTCCGCTGGAACCGGCAGCTTGCTATCACCAAACAGCCAGTCCCCGTCAACGCCGGTAATGTGCCAGATCATATACAGCACGACGCCCAGAATAGCTGCCATTTGCGCCATCTGAACAAAAGCAACCAGTTCGTCACTAAATCCGAGCAGCCAGTTTTCAGTAACCAGCACTGCCACGCTCACAAGAACAACGACAATCAGGAATGTATCGCGGAATTTACGGCGTTTTTCCACAAGGTCGTCGTCTTTGGTATGCCAGGCCGTCCACAGCATATGGCCAACAAAGCCGAATTTTATCACAAGCAAAACGGAACTAACCCCCAGCGGCAAATAGCCTGTGTCCTTAAGGATTGCATGAATTCTTAACGGTGAGATCAATGGAAAGCGTGAAAACTCGAAATAATAGATTGTCATTTGCGTAATGCACAGCGCCACAAAGGCCGCAACAACAGCAAGATGGCCCCACCGAATTTTGAAATCATCTTCAAACGTAGAAAGGCAAAAAAGCCATGCTGCTCCAGGGCAAAACATACTGATTGCAAAAACCGGGACTGACCAATATCCAAAAACGATGCCGAGATCAGGATAGGTCGCCAACATGAAAGATGCCGTTGTGAAGCAGCAAAAAGCCGMRAGCTTCGCCGGCAAACGGTCGCTCGCCTGCCGCAAAACCAATGCGCTGGCTAACAGGCAGGTGATCACACCGCCAAACCGGAAAAAACTATCGAATAAGCTCAGCAGTTCCAACCGCAGATTCCCTCGGGGCAAGGTGTGAAAACACCCAAGATACCATCAGGTATTTTTAAGGCATACGAACAGAGCATATAAGCGAGGCGGTTCGGAGTTACCAGCCCCTGCTATGAATTTTTTCATAATTCATGAGCCGCACACCTGAAACGTTATCGAGACCGGACGGGCTAGTAAAACCAAATCAGCTGATACTAGGTATGCCCTAAAGCCAGCGCGTCGCGGCGAAACTCAGTTGGTGTTTGGCCGGTGCGCTCTTTGAAAGCTTTGTTAAACGGACCAAGGGARCCGTAGCCTAAATCCATTGCCACTGTCAGCACCGGCACATGCCGGTCTTCTACAACTGCAAGCCGCGCTTTGGCCGCATCAACTCTGTGGAAATTGAGATAATCAGCAAAATTTCTGAAGCCTAAATGTTGGTTTACTATGCGCCTTAACTTGTGTTCAGGCATATTTGAAGATGTTGCTAACCGCGTAACAGTTAACCCGGTCTCCAGGAGCTTGCCGTTTTTTACCAAACCGTTCAAAGTTTCCAAGTCGTGCCTATCTTCACCGTCTTCATAGCTGTTCTCAGTCACAACTGCTGTCTCAATATCACCGAACATCCATTTCATATCCATGCTGGCAAAAGCCCATAGCATATAGACGGTTACACCAAATATAGCGGCGGATTGGCTGATCAACAGCACACTGCTGCCAATCGCATCGCCAGATATCCACTGTGGGGATACAACAAGCCACACGGAGATTAGCGCGACAGCGATAACAAAGTCCTGCCGGAACATACGCCGTTCAGAGACCAGATCATCATTCCTGCCCTGCCACGCGGACAATAACATATGACCCGACATGCCCAATTTAAAGACGAGGGCGGCAAAACCAGTGCCGTAGGTAGAAGCGCCAACACCAAGCGCTGCCTCGTGAACTTTCATCGGTGAAATGTAGGGGAACTCGCCTACCGTCGCATAATAAATAAAATATTGCGCCAATGTCAGCGCAAAAAAACCGCCACCAACAACGAAATGGATACGCTTAAACGTGAAATTATCATCAAACATCGAAAGCGAGAAAAGCCAAATGGCTGGCGGCGATGCAAAACAAATAAGAAGTGCAGGGATCATCCAAACGCCGAGAACTTCACCAACACCCGGCAAGGAAACCAAAAGATAGGCGGCGACAGAGAAACAGCCAAACGCCGCCAAACGACCAATCGTCGTGCAGCCGCCCTTCTGCAGAGCAAGCGCGCCAGTGAAAATAGCGGTTGTCATCCCACCAAAGCGAAAGAAATTATCTAATAGTTCAAGCATCAGACCTCTTCTCCTTGCGCTGGCGYTACTAGCAACAAGCACCCATTGACCCTACTATACCCACATAATTACTATGTGGGGTCGGGTGCGACGCTCTGCCACCCCGAACATGTGAATAGCTGGCCCAACAAAAATGGATAGATTACTGACATTTCAGCAAGGCCTACAACTATAGACGTTGGGCGGAATAAAAGGTTCGTATTAGGTCAAAAGAAAGTAATTTTGTCAGTAGTTACTCGGCTGCAGTCTGTGCCTGCTTACGAAATTCCGTTGGCGTTTGTCCTGTTCTGGCTTTGAACGCACGGTTAAACGGCCCTAAGGAGCCGTAACCCAAGTCCATCGCAATGACGAGAACCTGCGTATTATGCTCTGCAACATCCGATAGCCGTACCTTCGCGGCGTCAATTCTGTATTTATTGAGAAAATCTGCGAAATTACGAAATCCCAAATGCTGATTTATTAATCGGCGCAGTCGGTGTTCGGGGATACGCGAAATCTCTGCAAGACGCGTTATTGTTAGTTCAGGCTCCAATAGCGTATCATCACCAGTGAAGCGATCGATCTTCGCAAGCTCGAAACTGTTATCATTGTCGTGAGCGCGACGAAGTTGAGAGCTATCGTCGGTCTTGTCGACGCTTCCAAACAACCAGTCTGCTCCGCCAACCGCCATATGCCACATCAGGTACGCCAACACGGAAAACAACCAAGCATGTTTTAGAGTTGCGACCATGCCCTTAATCTGCGGCGATGACTGACCCAACAACCAATCCGAACCCAGTATCATTAAATAAAGAATAGCCACACCCGTTACAAAAACCACGCGCAGCCGACGTCGCTTTTCTACCAAATCGCCTAACATACCTGACAACGCGACGAACAACATGTGGCCAGCTATTGCCAGTTCAATCAGCCAAATGCCTACACTAACAGCTTCTGCATTAGCGACTTCGGCAAAGAACACCGGAAACTGGTTCGCCTGACACATAAGATCAGCGGTGCCAAAATGATTGTAGTACATCCCATTCTGTACGGCCCAGAAGCCCATCAACACCACACCTACAGCCCAGTGAAAGGGCTTTAACCTGAAAGCATCGTCAAAGAGGGACAGGCAAAAAAGCCACGTCATCCACATCGCCATTATTTTCAGCGTTAAAATAATGGCATTTGCGTATCCAAGCGCTTCCCCAAATTCTGGAAAAGTGCCGAGCAGATACGCTACAGCACCCACAGCAAAAGCAGCGCCCAAGCGCATTGAAATGCGTCCCTTAGCCAAATGCAGCATCAGCATAAGGCCAAAAAGGCACAAGGTGATCCCGCCAAACCGGAGGAAATTGTCAAACATGGGAAGTAGCATGGTCTTAATCTTTTTTGCTGCAAACAGGGGCCCAGTATCAGGTGACTACGGCACCAGCACAAGCGCGAAGAAGCAAAGGGGAAAGAGAAGCAACTTTGACTAGGTTACTGCGGCCTATTCGGCGGCAACAGCCTCGCCAGCTTTAAGCTCTTTGTAATTCTCACGCGTGGCACCGGGGATAAGGGTCACGCGGGCCACATAATCCGGATGCTCGGTTCCCATCACACGGTCCCAAAAGCTGAAGTAAAAGCCAAAGTTTGACCGACCATTTGCATGGTGCATATCGTGGTGGGTTACGTGCGCAATCCAGCTAAAGACAGGATGCACAACCCATGATCGCGGGAACAGTTCGTACCCACAGTGTGCCATCGCGTTACGAATGATCATATGCGCGAGGAACGTCAGCGTAACTGTATAGTGAAGCGGCATCAAAAGCAGGAAAGCTGGCATGAACAGGGCGTTCACAAACGCTTCGTAAATATCAAATCTATAAGACGTCCACGGGGACGGGTTAATCGATTTATGGTGTTCACCGTGAATGTGTTTGATCAGTTTCCGTGAATGCATCGCCCGGTGGGTCCAGTAGAAGTAGGCATCGTGGGCAACAACAATGGCCACAAAAGAGAACACATAAAACGCCCAACCGTATTTCTCAGGGTCGCCGTACATTTCCATCACGCCGCCTTCCATGCCGTAATGGATGATGATGCCGATCAAGCCGTACACGGCGACWGTAAGCATCGACATATAAAACTCRCGGAACATCTGGCGGAATTTKGGGGTTTTAGTGCGTATCTTACGGCCCTGTAGCGGCTTTTTAAACACCACCCAAACCAACAAAAACACGCCTCCCGCACCCCAAAGGTAGCGGAAGAAATCGAAAAATAGGCCACGAGACCAAAGCTCAAAATGATATTGAAGAAAATCTACCACGGGGTCGTTCCTCTAAGCTGTCTGCTATTATTGTTTTTTTTGGCCGTTTATTATTGGTAGCGATCGTANTKATTRTWKKTAGNCGWTYKTAAGGCTAGTGGCTCGCCAGTTCCGAAAAAATCATCGTTTTTTCAGAATCGGCGAGTATTTTTAGCGGTACCAAATGCCGGTGTCACTCAGCMGCCACATGCTGTCCGYCSGCKAGTTCCTTATAGTTTTCGCGGGTTGCGCCCTTAATCAAGGTCGCGCGGGCGATATAGTCTGGGTTCTCTGTTCCCATCCATCGGTCCCAGTAGCTGAAGTAGAGGCCGAAGTTATATTTGCCGTTTGAATGATGCATATCGTGGTGCGTCACCAGTGTGATAATGCCCATGATAGGGTTCGTGGCCCATTTGCGCGGGAACAGTTCGTACCCGGAGTGCCCCATTGCATTACGCACAATCATATGCCCTAAGAATAAGACGATGATCGTAAAGTTAACCGGCACCAACACAAGAAACACCGGCATAAAGAGCGCGTGCGACGCGGCTTCGAAGGCGTCAAAGCGGTACGCTGTCCACGGCGTTGGGTTCATCGATTTATGGTGTTCACTGTGAATAAATTTCATCACACCAGGAATATGCATCGCCCGGTGGGTCCAGTAAAAATAGGCGTCGTGCGCAACGATCATCAACAGCAGCGCGCCGCTACTATATAAGAAATTATCTGCAAATGACCCTTCGTAAAAGGTGATCAGGTCATATTGGCGGCCATAATGCACAATGAAGCCAACAAGGCCGTATACACAGACCGTGACCATCGACATGCCAAACTCACGCACCATCTGGCGCGCTTTCGGCGTTTTAGTGCGTATCTTGCGGCCCTGYAGCTGCTTCTTAAATACCACCCATACAATAAGAAAGACACCGCCCGCACCCCAAAGGTAGCGAACAAAGTCAAAGACAATACCGTAGGACCAAATTTTTAAATGCAGTTCAATTGCTTCTAACATGGGCGCTCTCTCCAAACTCGTTGTCGTAACAAACTAGGGCCTGGCATTTCATTGTGCCGTGCCATTTTATTTTCTACGTCTAACGTGGGGGAAAGGGGCTGCGATTGCTCGCCTAATTCGAAAACAGCCTATTTTTWTTCAATATCGGCGAGAGTTATCCAGTTTCGGCCAGCGAAATACCGCGATACTCTGTTGGTGTTTGTCCGGTGCGTTCTTTGAAAGCCCGGTTAAAGGGCCCCAGAGACCCATAACCAAGGTCCATCGCAATCACCAAAACCTGTGTGTGCCGCTCGCCAGCATCTGCCAACCGCAGCTTCGCAGCATCGATGCGGTAATGGTTTAGAAAGTCTGCAAAATTTCGGTAGCCCATATGCCGGTTAATAAGCCTGCGCAGCCTATGCTCGGGAATAGAAACCTCAGCTGCCAAAGAACTGATCGTGAGGCCCGGCAACAGGAATTTCTTGTCATCTACCACTGCCGTCATAATCGCTGTCAGATCGTGCCTCTCACTGGCATCACCTTTTTGCGCTGATACAGAAATACTTTCTTCATCTTTCGGCTGAATTGCGGGCTCGAACAAGATGCCTTTATGAAGCCGTATGTTTGTCCACATAATGGTGAAGGCAAGCGCAGCCATACCTGCCGATTGCACCAGCAAAGCAGTGGGGTTTTCAAGCTGCTCGTTTGTAAAATAAGTCTCGAATATGAAAATCGCCGTAATTGCGAAACCAACGAGCCCGATATAAATCCAGCGAAAACGAATACGGATTTCGAGCAGGTCATCACCGCGCCCCTGCCAAGCCACATACAGCATATGGGCGATAAAGCCGATGCGAACTGCCGCGTAAGCCACTTCCATCAAAAATCTCACATCAGGGCTTAAATTCTCGCCGTAAGAAAAATGGACCTGGTTCATTGCTATATAAAGTGCAACGTAGACAGCGTGCATGGGTCTCAAGCGGAAATTATCCTGAAAGAGCGACAAGCTAAACAGCCACACCGTCACGGGCCCCATAATACAGAGCGTACCAATACCAAACGTAAAGCCGTGCGGGCCAAACACTGTGCCAAAAATGGGATGACTACACATCATATAAGATGCGCCAGTAAAAGACGCGAGCGAGCCAAGGATGGACGTAAGCCGGAATTTAAAATCACGCAGGATCAGTAAACCCAAAAATAAAAACAGACCTATGGCTGCATTTCTAAAAACTGTGTCCAGGGTTTCGATCATCAGGCCAGCTCCTCGCTGCAAAATATGTGCATGGCCAACACTTCTTTGTTTACCGCGACTATAGAATATACACACAGCGGGTAAATGCAGAAATTGAAAACTTACGCGAAATCCGACTTCATACGACTGGCCGATATATTTTGAGTGGACTTATTGACAAAACCGATCAAGAAAATCGATGTACTTCCGTTGCTTTNACAGAAAARACCCATAAAGTGGCGCTCAGAAGGCGACTGCCCCTTCCCAAACGCTATGGGCGCGCCAATTTAGTATGAAACATAAACATTTATAAGGAGGCCTAGATGGCTGTACTTGCAGGCAAACCAGCACCAGATTTCACCGCAGCGGCCGTCATGGCTGATGGCACCATCAACGAAGCCTTTAACCTTAAAGAATATATCGGCGACGATTACGGCTTGGTTTTCTTCTACCCGCTCGACTTCACTTTTGTTTGCCCSTCGGAAATTCTGGCGTTCCATAACCGCATGGACAAATTCAAGGAACTCGGCGTTAAAGTTGTTGCCGTATCTGTCGACAGTGAGCACACGCACGCTGCATGGCGCAACACACCAACCAAACAAGGCGGCCTTGGCCCCGTTGACTTCCCAATGGTTGCTGACAAAACCAAACAGATCGCCCGCGATTATGATGTTTTGATTGAAGAAGACGGCATCAGCCTGCGCGGCACTTTCATCATTGGTAAAGACGGCATGGTTTGGCACCAGTATGTGAATTTCCTGCCGCTTGGCCGTAACGTTGACGAATTTGTACGCCTTATTGAAGCGCTTCAGTTCCACCAAGAGCACGGCGAAGTTTGCCCAGCTGGCTGGAACAAAGGCGACGAAGGCATGAAAGCTGACGCAGCTGGCGTTGCTGATTACTTAAGYAAGCATGCTGACGAGCTRTAACGCGCACCCCCAACTTTAAATCCATACCGTCAGTGTAGGGATGGCGTGGTAAGAAAAAGAGGTTCTCTCCGGGCCTCTTTTTTTTGTGCGACTCGTTTTTTCGAGAGCGGCACGCGCCAAATGACMCGCGGTAATTCGAACATTCTTTGTTGTAATGAAAAAAATGGGTATTGGCCGAAGTAGCGGCATGCATCGATACACCTCATGGTTTATTTCAACAGAAACTGTTTTCGTAGAAGACCGTTCTATTTTTCCGTCGCTTTTCCGGCCGCATATYAGACAAATCGGCTTAATAATAATGCTTGTCACTATCACTCCGAACAACATGATTAAGTAATCGTTAACTCATTCGAAAATTCAATTGCGTACTCCCATTTTTCGCCTAACAGTTGCGAGCCTTCTCGGGCTTTGGCTGAAAACAGAGAAGGTGAACCATTACGGGTCAACTCTTAGGGAGAGAGAACTATTATGAAAAATCTAAAATTACACAAATTACTGGGCGTGTCGGTAATTGCGTTGGCGGGAGCTGCACTCAGCAATAGCGCAACAATGGCGCGAGACATAAATACAACTACAAGCTTGCCAGTTATCACGGATGATTGCGGCGCAACTGTTTGTGCTGATCGCCGCGGCATGACACCTGACGAGTTTTTTGCGAGGCTCGCAGCGATTACAGCTGAAGCTAACGGCAATGCAAACGGCAACGGSAACAGCRGMAAYGCTGGCAACGGCGGWAAYGCCGGAAATGGKCAAGGYYTAGCSCTYGGTCARGGCAAYAACGAYACACAGGTCGTATTCCTTGATTTCGCACAGTCATCACCAACATTTATTGCGACTGCCTTTAACGGCCCACAGGTCTTCAATAGCCATATTTACACAGTGGCTGAGCGCGACGCTGTRCAAGCGAATATGGAATCGCGTTATGCCGGCTTCAACRTATCTTTCACACAAGAAGCCCCTTCTGTTGGCGATTTCTCCACCCTTAACTTTGAGTGTCAGGCCGCAAGCGGCCAGTGTATCGATTTTGGCGGCGGCATTCTGTTCGGCCAAGCGCAAAGCATTGATATTCGCAATCAAATTCGTGACGACAGYGCCTTTGTCGATGCCAGCTTATGGAGTGTTCTTGTTGACCTCGACCCAAGCGGTGGTTTCTTCTCGGCTATTTCCGGAATTCCTGTTGTTAACGGCGACGTGCAAGCGGCTCTTTCAATGGCAATTGTAAATCAGGCATCGAACACTGGTGCGCACGAATTGGGCCATAACCTTGGCCTGCGCCATCATGATACCTTCGGTGCTCCAGGCACAGGCATTCCCACCACGGGCACACCTGATCCGTCTGCTTTCTTCCCAACTTTTGATGGGCCACAAAACGGCGCTGAAGCAGTCCTTCACACGATGGCATCGGGCGCAAGCGTAGGAAGCGGCCTCAATGCGAGCACGCTTGGCATACGCTTTTTCTCTGAGCGTTCATCGCTCAAAATGACTGCTGGCGAGCGTGGCCGCTTGGTATCAGAAGCATCAGTTTCTGGCGGCAATAAAAAGGTACACCTGCGCAAAGTTGTGGCACCTAACACTATCGAAATTGGTGAAAACGCTGGTGGAGGCCTTGATATCCACGAAGCCCTTATCGCAGGCAGCATTAGTGCAAGCGGTGAGATCGATAGCTTCCGCTTCACCGCAAAAGCTGGCCAATTCGTAAGCGCTGAATTCAACGGCTTTGATGTTGCAGTTGGCGACCCAGTGATTGGCGCGCTGTCGCTTTTCTTTGTAGAAGGCGACGGATCGCTGACCCTTGTTGCTCAAAACTTCCAGAACTTTGAAGGTTTTGATGCATTCTTAGTGGACGCGCCAATTGACCAGGACGGCGACTATGTGATGCAAGTTTCTGCACCAGATATCGTAGATCTTGGCGGCGGCAACTTGCTGTCACTGGACGCCTCAGGTAACGGCGGCCTTCGCACAGGTGACTATGAAGTCAGCATCTATGTAGCAGACGGCAAACCTGGCTCGGGGCCAAGCAGCGTACCCGGCCCCTCTAACTAGGCCAAACACTGCCACCTAAACCGGTTAAGGCCCTTGCATGTTCCCAATCATGCAGGGGCCTTTTCAYTATGTAWGAACAAGTAAGCAATCCAAGAACCTACCTGCATAGCTATTTGAGCCGACGGTTTATCGCACTCTTTGCTCCCGTC
The DNA here is from genome assembly GCA_016764715.1 of Kordiimonadaceae bacterium. Lineage (GTDB taxonomy): Bacteria > Pseudomonadota > Alphaproteobacteria > Sphingomonadales > Kordiimonadaceae > Kordiimonas. The sequence continues at coordinate 17,023 of JAESRJ010000007.1, forward strand.
TATTGCGGCGTGTTGGCCCTGCCGCCCCATTTGACCATTCCCAGACACCAGTACGCGAAGGGGCGTGGCACCCCCCCCCGGGTTCAAAACATCCACACTCTTAAATCCGCCTATTGACATCAGAACATTTTGTTATGTATATACAACATATAGACAGCTTATAAATACAAAAAGAACCAGATGCATAATAGAATAAAAATGCTACGAACCGAACAAGGCCTAACCCGGCAAGCCCTTGCTGATGCGGTTGATGTGAATTTCCAAACCATCGGCTATCTGGAACGCGGCGACTATAACGCCTCGCTTGAACTRGCGATGAAACTGGCCGATTTTTTCGACCTGCCYGTCGAAGCCYTGTTTTCTCGCAAGCCTTTCCCGTCTCTCTCAGACCAACTYCGCAGACTKTAAGGACCGAMAAAATGACRCAAACCAGCAGAAGCGAACGCGGAGCCGATTGGAACCACACTTATGTTCGCTCAGTCACTTTAACKGGCTTAGGCCTTCCTGTGGTTGGCGCATTCGCTTTAATAGCTGACCAGTTTATCGTCGGCGCGTCAGCCATCTTAGCTGGCCTTTCAACAACGTTTTTAATGCCGAAGGCCCTGCGCATRATCCTTGAGAAGAAACACGAACTGGACGAACGTGAGCTTCAGTTGCGCATGAAAGCGTACGAGTTTTCCCATCGTCATATCGCTTTATTCGCGGCACTTCTATTTATGACTGTAGCAATAACTAATGATTATTTCGCGATGCCAATGCCTAGCGCAACCGCAATGATTGGGCTCGCCATTGCAGTTTCATTTTACTCAATCATTGTGCCTTTGGGCTATCTTGCTTGGACAGTTACACCGCCCGGCAGTGCTGGCGATTAATACTAATTTTTTGGGGAACATCTAATGACAAGAAAACAAAAAAAWTACGCCACGGCGACGTGGCATGCTGGCCGRGTRCGGCTSATTGCCASTGCCAGCATAATCTTACCGCTTATTGGCATTGCCGTAAATATGGCAGATGACCTAGATCTTGGCTTTCTCGCTATTGTCGCGGGCTTCCTGATCACAGTCAAAATGCCKCGCGGCTTGCGCAACATTGTTGACGACAAACACGATCTTGATGAACGTGAAAAGGGCCTGCGAATGAAGGCTTATGAATTTTCATATCGCTATATTGTTGCTGTTTCAGCCGGAATTTTCCTAGTCTACTGGGGCCTAAATGCCTATGCAAACGTGCCGCTTCCAGACAAAGGCTTGTTCCTGGGGTTCGGAATATTGATTTACTTTTACTCGCTCATCGTCCCCTTGGCATACCTCGCGTGGGCTGTAACGCCGCCAGAAACAGCAGACGAATAATGTTAGTTTTGAGGAAAATATAATGGCCCTATCCGAAAATCCACTTGGTGACCTGCTGCCATGGAACCAAACACGTRTCCGTATTTACGCCACTGYYGGAATAATTYTTCCGMTYGTTGGMGCCATYTTRTTCRCRCKTGAGCATTGGGCCATTGGAGCAGCGCTGTGSCTACTTGGTRTCGTGGGTCCCGCCTTAATGCCAACTGCGATATCACAGATTCTACTCAGAAAAAAATATCTTGATGAGCGTGAGCTAGCCTTGCGAGCCAAAGCCTACGAATTCTCCTACAAGGTTATTGTGGCCTCAACTGTTCTTTTATTCGCAACAACGCTACTCAACCAAATCTACGATAAAGCATCAGAAAGCCCGGCATCCGTCGTTTTGATATTTTTCGTCTGGATCTATTATACGACAGCTGTTCCTGYTGCTTATTTGGCGTGGAAAACACCGGCTTGGGTGGGGCCAGGCCAATGACCCGCACCGACGTTGAAACATGGAGCAGAGCCAAGATTACTACCGTTATGGCGGTGGCCTGTAGTCTGCCATTGGCCGCTAACGCGCTCATACTCTCGGGGGCACCGATGATTGCGCTGGTCATTATGGTACCCGGCTTCTTTACTTCTGGCCTTATGCCAAGTGCCATCAACCAGATTTTGGGGCCTAAAAACGCGCTGGACGAGRCGCAAACCCGGCTCAGGCTTTCCGCGCACGAATTTTCCTTTAAGGCCATTAGCTTATACCTGCCGCTATGCCTGCTTGCGCTTTACTACTTAATGTCGATCGGCGTTCTCATCCCCCTAAACCCGAGCCTGTTACTGGTACTCGCGCTTAGCACCATTTTGTACGCAGCGACCCTACCGCAGGCCTATTTGGCCTGGGCCGTGAAGCCGCCAATTCAACAACATTGATACGAGGCATTATGATGGAAATGACAAACACTGTTCCTGTAGAATTGAAGCGATTCAAACGCTACGTATTAGCAATACTCATTCTACTGCCACTATATTCCCTGATCATGTCGGGCGTGTTCAAGGGCTCCTACATTTCCTTATCCACTCAAGGCGAACTGATCTGGATTGGCATGTATCTAGCCCTGCTTGTGTTTGGCTTCAGGTTGCCGTCACTAGCGCCTCAATATATTCGTTTTATTGGCAGTGATGGCTCTCTTTTTTACAAAGCCGCCCGCAAAAGGAAAGACAGTTGGCTCCGTATAATTTTGCTGCCCCGAGGAAAGCTAAGCCTCAACATCACGGCAGAAGATGAAGCCGCTGAAGTGCTGGACGAACGGGAACAAGCGCAACGTCACAAGGCTTTGGCGTTTTCGCACCGCATCACTTTCTTTGTCATGATTTTTGGGCTGGTGCTTCAATCCGACCCAGTAAAACCGATGACCGAAGCCCTTGCTAAGTATTTCATATCGGGAACGTCATTGGGCGTACAAACCCTTACTGGCCCGTTTTATTCTGCTTCGTCTTCCATGTATCTAATGTTCTTCGTGATTATCACGCACCACATCACGCCGTCGGCCTATCTCGCGTGGCACTATAAACCGCTAGCCGCAGACTGATAAATCAGTGCTGCAAAAACAACAACACCTAAAAATTGGGGGAACTAAAATGGACCAAGCAGTTCAAATCGACACAGCAGCCAAAGCAGTTAAGCGCTGGAAACTGTTAATACTTGCCTACCTGATTGGCTTTACGGTCTATTCGGCCATAATTACACTGGTGATCAACAACATGTTTTCGTTAGGATCACCTTTAGGTGAAAAAATTTGGCTTTGGGCGTATTTTGCTGTCGTACTTTTCGGAATGGTAATGCCTCAATTTGCTCCGCCTGAGATAAGACATATTGGGAGCGACGCCGCTCTTCTATACAAAGCGTCGTGGAAGAACCGCGCTAGTTTAAAACAATTTCTATGGAAGCCCGGAGGAAAGTTTGTTCATTTTAAACTGGAAACTACAGCCACTCAARTTCTTGACGAAAGAGAGCAAAAATTGCGTTTTATGGCGCACACTTTTTCTCACCGCATCACTCTACTAACCATGGTCGTCTTCATCGGCGCTTTCACCACCATACCGTTTATCAGATTTCAAATGACCGCAGAATCTTTAGTGTTGGGCAACATCCCGGGTGAAGTGTCACTGTTTTGGCTTTTTCCCATTATTCTTCTTCATATCAACGTGCCTACAGCCTATATCACCTGGAATTTCAAACCTCTTTCGGATGACTAATATATAACGGCCACGGCTGGCTTCTCACTTTCACATCCCGGAAATTGACTATACCTGAAAATTGGGTGCCTTTCGCCGCTGAAAGTCATACATCGCCATACGGATTAGCCGGTTCACTGCCGATTTGCGCCGGTTCGGCATTCCCGCGCTACCGCGAGCGGCACTTAAAGATAGAAAGGCCTATATCTAGTTTTTATCCGGAGGCCTGCCATGACACCCCGCCTGCTCCTAACACTTCTATGTGGGCTATTTATAGGGCTGAGCCCTACAGCCAGCCGTGCCCAGTCGCTCAAGCCCAATTGGGCGCCTGATGGCAACAGCCTAATTTTTTACAAACGCCAGCCACCGCACATGTTGATCAAACGCCTCACGCTTTCAAACGGCTCTGTATCCCATATCACCACCAGTGACGTATGGCTGCACAGCCCAAAGATGGCAACCACCGGCAACGCCGCCTATGTCTCTGGCGAGGTTAACGGCGCACCTGGCATGTTCAAAATTGACCTCACCAGCGGCAGTACTGAGCGCCTTGCCGGCATTACATCCCGCGTCATGCATCCGTCGCCCTCGCCTGACGGCAAATGGTTAGCTTTTGACAAAATGATGACAGACGGCAATTTCGATTTGCATCTGTTAAACCTTGAAAGCGGMAAAGTRCGGCACCTCATTAAAACAAAAAAYGCCGAGTTCCACCCAAGTTGGAGCAGTGATAGCAAGCATATCCTCCTCGATCAGCGAGACGGCGAGCAGCGGAATATAATTGAAGTGAACGCCCACACCGGCAGCTTCAAAACGCTACATACAAGCGGCAACGACAAAGGCATGAACCACCCGGTRTACGGCGCGGSGGATAGTTTGATCTATTTYGCCCTTAAAACCGGMATTCACCAAATTGATCTGGACGGAACTAACCAACAGAAAATTTTTGCGCCCCTAGATGGGTGGATAACAACCGCGCCTGCCCTATCGCCAGACGGAAGCAAACTCGCGTTTTCTGCGGTCACCAATACCTATAGCCGCGGCCGGATCATGATGATGCGTACGGACGGCACATCTGTAGAAATACTACATGATGACGAGAATTAGGTGAAGTCCGGCGCTCGTTATTGAGGACTGGCTATATCCCAAGCGTCAGATGGCAGCGGAACAGGTTTTGACAAATCGAAGGASACCATGAAATCACGGTTTTCACGCGTTAACCGGTAATGAAACARATTGCCAGTTACACTAAGATGCCAAACGTTGGTTACAGACGCCGTCAGACCGTTTTCATTGAACATTGCGAYGCTCTCGTGGTCGACAGGAAACGATACTAAAGCCGCCRTCTGMGCATCCTTCGCGGTGCTCTCGCCKCCRTACTGTGTWACMRCGTCTTCAGAACCATCCGCGTGCCGGTGGTCGTGTTTCAGSMGYAGMCCGGTTTCAGTTTTGCTAATAACCCATATGCGGGAGGCATCCTCGCCAACATGCAACGGCACTTTAATCTGGTCCGCTGAACAGTCGCGGATATGGATGACGAGCTTAGCTTTACGCCATGCATCGTCGCTGGCCCCGTAACGCGTCACTTCCCCCAAAAAGGCCTTGCCGCACTGCTGCAAAAGAGTATCCAAAACGCCTGCGTCCTTGCCGGGTTCGCGGTCGAGGCCCAGGGCCTGCACACTTTGCGAGTAGCCTAAAAAAAGCGAAAGCATAAGTACGGTAAAACGCATTGACCATTCCTCTAATGACTAGGTAATTGATGTTTAGCCTTGTGCCATTTTCCTTGCGCCGCGCAAACAAAAAAAAGCACGTATATAGTTTCGCGAGAAGAGGAAGAGAAAGGAAAAGAAGAAACGGACTATTTCCTTCACCAAGGCGCTGGCTGGGCGATCCCTTCTCTAATGCAGCGATCAGGTAACCGAAAGACGCCACTTAGGCGGCCTGCAGAAAAACGGTTGGCCGGCACCTGTCTATGAAAACCACCCTCCAGACCCGGTGAGAGCCCTTACACTCCGGTTTCCCCGTTCATTGTTTGCACTCAGCAGGYTTCTTTAGAAACCAAGCTGTCAAAAAAAGGRTCCTATGCGCTAATAGTAGGTGGCTTCATGCCACAAAAAATAGTCACTCGATTCCGAGGGAGATTAAGAAACAATGACGCTCAGCCCCCGCGCGCTCGCCGACAGAGCGCGTATCTGGAAAACGGGGGTTCGAGCGATGATACGAACAAGTTTATTTCAAGAAAATCACCCAAATAGACATAGCTCGCCATTAGAATGAACACCTACAATTTACGYCGTTCGAGCCAATTTATTCGAATAAGGCACTCTGTTGCAGCACCACCATCCAAACATCCTACAGTTGAGATTTATGGTGCGGGAAAAGGTGCCATTTTTGCGCGAGTGTGTACAATTAATCACAAAATATTGATTTTTGTTGGTGAACTGTTAACCTTACTAACGCTATAAGGTCCAAGGACTAGGGGGGAGGCGCGGCATTTAGTCAGCTAAAACATTTAGTTGTGTCTAAAAAANKTAACGGTGAGTGTTAAATGATGTCTATCGGTGAAAAATACATTGCTGTATTTTGTTTATTCGTGCTAGCTCCCGCTGCGCATTATTTTTGGCCCGCGGCGGTTGCATTTCCAGTATCCATAGGCCTTTTCATGCCCTATTTGCTCCTTGTCACGGTAAAACCCAGGAGGCGCTGTGTGCCCTGCGGCGAAATAATTAACCTTGGCCCCTTTGGCTATATGTCTGCGCGAAGCGGCACTCTCAAATGCCCAAAGTGCGCGTCGCCGGTTAAAAACACGCACCGCATCTAAAAGCGCCCCGTTTAGAGCCATGTAAAATATGATAAAGTTGTTGCGGCGTTTGGCCCGTTTTCCCACAACCTTTGGCTATGGTTTGACGCGCTGTTAGCATGGACTGCCCCTCCAACTAAGCCACTACGTGCGAGGCCTCAATCTGGCCCGCCCGCACACGCGCGGGCCCTGCTACGCAGCGTTCAGCGTAGTCCGACAGCACCGCGCTTTCCGGCAACATATCGAATTGCCTCAAAAACGAACAAGTAGATCAGAGCAKARCATCAGCGGCGCTGAAGCCGCTRGCAAGCATCCACTCTWTGTCGCCCAGTCTTTTGTCCAACGTTTTGATCATGGCAGCAAAGTCACGCCAACCGTTTCSGAACTTATTRSYSTCYGYACCGCRGAAYTTTTCAGTCATTGCAGGTTCAACGACACCAGGCACATAAAACAGCCAGTATAAAAATTGGCCCCGTTCTGAAGCATTTACAGCAAAAGCAAGACCCGCGCCTGGCTAGCGGTCCACCAAATACACGCTCATCGCTGCTGTTTCAGCCATCAGTACATCGTCGTCTATCAGCACCGGGACTTTGCCCATGGGACTTGCCGTAAGCAATTCAGCCCGGTTCGGGTCTGTCTCAGCCCGGACATCAGTYTTCACTAACTCATATTCAACGCCGAGCTCTTCCATCATCCAAAGCGCGCGGCTCGTGAATGAGGGCGCCGGAAAAGTTTAAGCAAGAGTATCTCCCTAGGTCAGAAAGAAGCAAAACCGGTGACAACAAACTGCAAAAAGAGCGCGGCTGAGAATATGTCACTCAGCCGTCCGGCATGCACGCCAGCCAAGAGGCTGTTACCGACCCSCGACTTSCATGCTCTTTAACTCAGTTGCGGCCTCTGCTAGGGCAACAAACTCACTGCGCAACACCGTATTTCTGCCTGCTTGTGACGCAAGCGCCGCCGCGTCCGCCAGCGAATAATTTTCTGTATATTTACTACCAGATAGCAGCTGACCGTAGGCGGCAACTGCTGCAATATGCATCAAATCAGGCCGCAGTGCCGAGGGCGCAGTAAGCACGGATTTCTGGATCACATGATCCAACAATATACTGGTATCACCGCCCGGCTTTTTATAGCGTAGTTTCACATAGGCGAGTTCGCCCGCTTTGCCTTTAAAGGCGGTCGCCTCGCTATAGCGTTTTTCTGGTAGCCGGTGGCCTTTGCCGCCCACTAACGYAATTTCATACAGCGCCGTCACGCTGTGGCCAGCWCCGATCTCGCCCGCATCTACTTTGTCRTTGGCGAAATCTTCGTTGGCCAGCACRCGGTTCTCGTAGCCAATCARYCGGTATTCRGCSACAACGGCSGGGTTAAATTCGATCTGAATTTTCACGTCTTTGGCAATGGTGTGCAATGTGGACGAAATCTGATCGCCGAGCACTTTTTTTGCTTCTCGGAAATTATCAATATAGGCGTAATTGCCGTTGCCAATATCGGCAAGTTGCTCCATCAGCTCGTCATTATAATTGCCGTCGCCGAACCCTAGCGTGGTTAGCGATATACCGCTTTCCCGCTTGGCGGCGATCACAGACTTCAGCGAGTTCACATCGGAAATACCAACGTTAAAGTCACCGTCCGTTGCCAGAATGATGCGGTTTATACCGCCTTCAATGAAAGCTTCCTTCGCCTTGGCATAGGCGAGTTCAATCCCTGCGCCGCCTGCAGTAGAACCACCTGCACGGAGTTTCTTCAAAGCACCGCGTATTTTTGCTGTCTCATTTCCCTTGGTAACATCAAGTGCAAGGCCAGWAGCACCMGCGTAAACCACAATGGTCACATGGTCATCTGCCGTCAGCTGCGCTGTCATAAACTCCAGCGATTTAGTAAGCAGCGGAAGTTTATCAGCCGCATTCATTGAGCCCGATACATCAAGTAAAAATACGAGGTTTGCCGCGGGACGCTTTTCCAGCTCGAATTTTTTGCCCTGCAGGCCAATCCGCAGCAGATGCGTGTTTTCGTTCCACGGCGTCACCAAGGCRTCTGTGGTTACCGAAAACGGCGTGTCCCCTTCTGGCTGTGGATAATCGTATGAAAAATAGTTGATCAATTCCTCAACCCGCACTGCATCCGGATTAGGCAACTTCCCTTGATTGATCCGGTCCCGCACGAGTGAATATGACCCGGTGTCAACATCAACCGAGAATGTCGATACGGGGTTATCAAGCACCAATTTCACCGGGTTATCATCGTAATGCGCATATTTCTCATTCTGCGCAGTAGGGTGGCCTCGGTGAAGGAGGAATGCGCGCTCTCTTAGTATACCTTTTTGCGACCCAGTGACCCGGCCCTGCCTCACTTTTCTCAACAAATCAGCCATGTTACTTGGCGCCTGTAAGGCGYGTTCGGCCACAACTGTCGGAATCATTTCAGCAGGCGGGTCATTTTGAAGGTTCGGATTTACCAGTACCACCACTTTGGTTTCTTGATTGTCTTCTTTATCCGCCAAACCAGAAACCTGACCCGAACTTTGGCCCACACTGCTATCTGCCTCGGGCAGGCTTGTAACCACACAAGCTGAAACAGCCATAATCGCAAAAGCGCTAACGGCCATTCTAAAAGAGACGAAGCTTACCGATGTTTCTATATGTTTCATGCTTACCCTTTCAAGATATTGCCTATTATTAGTTATAATATAACATASCTTACAATGAATGCCAACGT
>JAESRJ010000008.1 GCA_016764715.1 Kordiimonadaceae bacterium
CCCGATGGTCACCTGTATCGTTGGTGAAGGCGGATCCGGCGGAGCCGTGGCAATCGCGGCTGGTAACAAAGTGCTGATGATGGAACATGCGATTTATTCGGTGATTTCGCCCGAAGGCTGCGCCTCCATCCTATGGCGCACGAACGAAAAAGCCGAAGAAGCGGCAAATGCCCTTAAAATCACAGCCCAGGACCTGCTTAAACTTGGCGTAGTGGACGATATTGTTCCTGAGCCACTTGGCGGAGCGCATAGAGACCCGGAACGGGCAATGAACATGCTCGGAGATAGCGTTGAACATGCCCTGCGCGACATGGCAGGAATTGACGGACCGCGCTTGAAAGAACTACGGCGGGATAAATTCCTGGCGATTGGCGATAAGGGCCTCACATAAGCTGCGACTCATTGAATTTCCTATAATCTTGTGATCTGGCAGTGTGCGCTTGCAACTGTTGCGTTTGGTGTGTCTCCCAAAAAACACTACATATTGTGGGGGTTAATAAGAATTTACACTTTATCTTGACGGCTGGCCCCTAACGACCCTATTCTGCGTCGGTTGCTAACAAAGAACGAACGGGTACGGGGATAACGGGCGGTCGTTCTAATAAGCCAATGAAAAATATATAAAAAGTTGATTTGTTCGACTTTTGTTCTCGCGTCAGGCACAATAACATTGTTTCTGCGGGCGCTAAAGGAGTCGGTACAGGTGATCAACGTTTCAGAAATCGGGTCGGATAAGGGAGTAATAAACGAGATGTTTGAGGTCACCCATTTCGAACATGGTGGTGCGGTTGAAATTGACCGTAGTCGAGATGAAAAGCTGACAGGTTTTGGTAAAGCGACCCTCACGGATCGCTATCTTTTGCCAGGCGAAAGCTATCAGGATTTGTTTGCGCGTGTTGCATCGTTTTACGGTGATGACAAAGCGCACTCTCAGCGTCTTTATAACTATATTTCAAATTTATGGTTCATGCCCGCGACCCCGATTTTATCGAACGGTGGTACGGACCGTGGTTTGCCGATTAGCTGCTTTCTGAATGAAGCACAGGACAAGCTGGGTTCGATCGTCGACCTGTGGACTGAAAACGTTTGGCTGGCATCTCGTGGCGGCGGCATCGGTAGCTATTGGGGCAATTTGCGTTCAATTGGCGAGACCGTTGGCGGCGTTGGCAAGACCAGCGGTATTATCCCATTCGTGCGGGTAATGGATAGCCTGACCCTTGCGATTTCCCAAGGCTCACTACGCCGTGGTTCTGCAGCAATTTATTTGCCTGTAAGCCACCCTGAAGTGGAAGAGTTTCTTGAACTGCGGCGCCCAACAGGCGGTGACCCGAACCGGAAGACACCAAATCTTCACCACGGCATTCTGCTGAGCGATGCGTTTATGCGCGCCGTGGAAGCTGATGAAGATTGGGCGCTGACCAGCCCGAAGGACGGTCATGTTGTACGCACCACATCTGCGCGAGCGTTGTGGATACGTATCCTGACCGCGCGCGTTGAAACCGGCGAGCCTTATATAATCTATTCCGATACTGTGAACCGCCAGATGCCAGAACATCACAAACTAGCGGGCCTTACGGTGAAAACATCAAACCTGTGCGCAGAGATTACGCTGCCAACAGGCATTGATCATCTTGGCAACGACCGCACAGCAGTGTGCTGCTTGTCGAGCCTCAATCTTGAGCACTATAAAGAATGGAAATCTGATAAAGATTTCATTCCTGATATCATGCGCTTCCTTGATAATGTATTGCAGGATTTCATTGACCGAGCGCCTTCAGAAATGGCTAAAGCCCGTTACGCTGCTATGCGCGAGCGGTCTGTTGGCCTCGGAGTAATGGGTTTCCATAGCTTCCTTCAGGACAATATGATCCCGTTTGAAAGCTCCATGGCAAAGTCCTGGAACTTCAATATTTTTAAGCACATTAAAAAGGAAGTAGATCAGGCTTCTGAGCAGCTTGCTTACGAGCGTGGCCCGTGCCCGGATGCSATGGATTACGGTATGATGGAGCGTTTCTCCAATAAAACMGCRATYGCGCCAACGGCSTCTATTTCAACGATTTGTGGYGGTGCYAGCCCTGGAATTGAGCCAATTGCAGCYAACAGCTATAACCAGAAGACCCTGTCCGGGAACTTCATGGTKCAYAGTCGTGCGCTRACAGAATTGCTTGARRAAAAAGGYAAAAAYACRGACGAAATCTGGACATCYATYACCGTGAATGAAGGGTCTGTGCAGCAYCTYGATTTYCTYAGCGATGAYGAGAAAGCAGTCTTTAAAACGGCGTTCGAGCTGGAYCAGCGCTGGATTATTGAGCTGGCTTCGGAYCGGGCAATMTATATTTCGCAGGCGCAGTCTGTGAATATCTTCYTGCCTGCGGATGTGCATAAACGTGACCTGCACCAGATCCAYTTYCAAGCATGGAAAAAGGGCCTYAAAAGCCTBTATTATTGTCGTTCCAAVTCGATTGCACGTGCCGAAGTTATTGCTACAGGTACAACCAAGAAAAAAGTTAACATGGAACAGCAGTTGGAGCTTGCTCCGGCGAGCACCGATTATGAGGAATGYTTATCCTGTCAGTARCYTGACGGGCTAACNSSCCCCGCGCCCACTTGTATCAGAGGACCAATAATGTCGCTTCTTGAAGAACGYCACGTCTATAAACCATTCCGCTACCCTTGGGCTTACGAYGCWTGGCTCAAACAACAACAGGTTCACTGGTTRCCTGAGGAAGTGCCKYTRGCRGAAGACGTRCGCGATTGGGCGCAAAATATTACRCCGTCYGAGAAGAACCTRCTGACCCAGATTTTCCGCTTTTTTACGCAAAGCGATATYGAAGTGAATAACTGCTACATGAAGCACTATACAAAAGTGTTCATGCCGACAGAAGTTCARATGATGCTSGCGGCATTTTCCAATATGGAGACGATCCATATTGCCGCATACAGCCATTTGCTGGATACCATTGGTATGCCAGAAAGCGAATATTCTGCGTTCCTTCAGTATAAGGAAATGAAGGATAAATTCGATTATATGCAGCATTTTAACTCTGATGATGTGCGCTCCACAGCGGTGACGCTTGCGGTGTTTGGTGCCTTCACCGAAGGGCTGCAGCTGTTCGCTAGTTTTGCCATGCTTTTGAACTTCCCGCGTTTCAACAAAATGAAGGGCATGGGGCAGATCATTACGTGGTCAGTTCGGGACGAGAGCCTGCAYTGYGAAAGCYTGATCAAGCTTTTCAAAACGCTGATGAGCGAAAACCCAGAGCTCTGGGATGACGAGATGCGGAGCGAGCTTCGCAAAGCTTGCAAGACAATCGTTGAGCATGAAGATGCCTTCATTGATCTGTCTTTTGATATGGGTGAGATCGAAGGGCTGACAGCCGAAGAGGTGAAGCAGTATATTCGTTATATTGCGGATCGCCGTTTGCAGCAGCTTGGTCTTGATGAAGAATATGGCATTGATAAGAACCCGCTACCTTGGCTGGATAGTATGCTGAACGCAGTTGAACATACGAATTTCTTTGAAAACCGATCAACAGAATATTCGAAGGCTGCCACACAAGGTACATGGGATGAGGCCTTTAGCTAACTAAATGGCAGTTATGCGGTTAGCTTCTGATGTGTGGCACCGCCTAGAATACAGATCACAATAMAAAAGCGCCCGTTGGTTRAYACGGGCGYTTTTTTATGCTTWGCGAGTGTCGGGGGTTGAATAAGCGAGRGGAATTCAGCCCCCGACGTGCGTCGGCCCCCTGGGCAGGGRGCCTAGCMWTRWCTARCGRCCRTAWTGCRSSGWATWRCGYGGRCGKNTGGTRKGSYRRTKSCTWASGKTYTGTTCGACCGTGGTCATAGCGCGTACGTGGTTCGTAGTAGCTATGATCATTGCTACTGTAAAAGCCGCGATTGTCGCTGTGCTGCCGCCGATGATTATGAGCCCTGTCGGTGCAGGTATTGAAATTATRGTCATACCCATATTCAATGCGTTCGTGATTAAGCCTAGCCGCCAAAGTCGTATAGAAACGGCCTGCTTTATGTTTGATCTGATGTGCCAGATGGCGGCCAAGGTTAGCAACAGATTCGCGCTTAATGCGGTGGCTTACGCTTTGGCGGTAGTCTTCACTGGAACGACGGAAAAGCTTGGCAACGCCATTTGAGGGCATTCTGTTAGTAGGCGTGATGCCGCAGTTTGTTGCCGCCCGTAACTCTGTGCCGTAGCTATAGTTTTCAGCCGAACGCAAGGTGAAATGTTCACGGTTGGTCTCATAACCCCTGAACCGGACTTTTACGTTATAGCTGGCGTAAGCTTCGCCTTTTTCTTTGATCTTGGTGTAAAATGCTTTCCGGTAATAACCACAGTTGCCGCCAGCATACCGCCTACTTTTTTTATACTTCTTATCTTTGCGGTCCACATCAATAACACGGTAGCTCAGTTTATAATCTGTCTGGCGTACCTTGATAACAAGATCAGCATAGGCTGGACTGTTCACTAGAGTGATGTAAGAGGGCAGGTGGTAGCCGATTTTTTGGTATACGGCTGGCGCACTATGGTGGCCGTCCCCCTTAGAGTGTCGGTTGCCGCCGATCTTTACAAAGACGCGCATTGGATGGGCCGTGCGAAAGTCGTGGCTGCCAGGATTATAGGCGGGTGCCTCATACACTGGTGTGAAGGTTGGCTGGTTCCGCACCTGACTCCGGTGCTCTGCATGTACAGCTGTGYWGGWTNNAYAGNGKCTWYYNGKKMSKYKYSWKYMAWSCTYRKKATTAGKTTYTTGTTKTTSTTGRTYAGTRTCCGCATTGTCGTGCTCCATCGCTTATGATGAAGTCACTTTACCTAAAGACCTGTTACCTAAACCTGAGCCAAAAATTAAGCTGATGTTCAGCTTAGCAAGGCAGAAATAAGGCACAAAAAAAGCGGACAGTGCCTGCTTTTTTTGTGCCTGCAAAGACGAACGGCGTTTCTTATAGAGCCCCGTGGCAATGTTTGAATTTTTTGCCAGACCCACAAGGGCACCGATCATTTCGCCCAATGCCGTCAAACGGGTTTTTCGGGATTTGGCCCAAAGTAATGCCGCCAGGGCCATTGCTTACACTGCCGTGACAATGTTTAAACTTCTCGCCGCTGCCACAGGGGCAAGGTGCGTTCCGCGGTATATTGTTCCAAGTTGACGTATCAAAAGGATCCACCGCGCCCTGCATCTCATTCTCGCCTGTAATAGGGTCTAAATGTTGTTCTTCACCCACAATAGGGCYTTCAGGGTCGAACATGGCTGGGTCTGCTTGCGGTGCCAGTTCAACGCGGCCCAGCAGTTGAACTACAGACTCGCGTGTGTGATACAGCATGCTCTCAAAAAGAGTGAAGGCTTCGCCCTTATACTCATTCAGCGGGTCACGCTGAGCGTATGCGCGCAAGCCCACACCTTGGCGTAGGTGATCGAGGTTCTGCAGGTGGTCTTTCCATTCCTGGTCAACCATTTGCAACAGTAAGCTTTTCTCAATGCTTCCCCAGATTTCAGTACCGTATTTTTCTGCCTTGTCATTCACCAGTTTGCCGGCAGCTGCCTCTAGACGGTCGCGAATTTCGTCATCGTCGACGCCTTCTTCGTTACCCCACTCCACAACCGAGATATCATGCAGGCCAAGGGTTTCTTCAACATCGCCCTGTAGGCCTGTTAGGTCCCACTGTTCAGGATAAGACTTTGGCGGAATACGTTTTTCCACAAGGTGGTAAACAACATCTGCCCGCATATCCTCTAGGGTCTCTGTTACGTCGTCAGCGTCCATGATATCCCGTCGTTGCTCATAAACTACCCGTCGCTGGTCGTTCATCACGTCGTCAAACTTCACCAAGTTTTTGCGAATATCATAATTGCGTGCTTCAACTTTTTGCTGCGCTTTTTCGATTGCCTTGTTGATCCATGGGTGGATAATGGCTTCGCCTTCTTCTATGCCCAAGCGAACAAGCATACTGTCCATGCGTTCAGGGCCAAAGATGCGCATCAGGTCATCCTCCAGAGATAGGAAGAACTTAGACCGGCCTGGGTCGCCCTGACGGCCGGCCCGGCCACGGAGCTGATTATCAATACGGCGGCTTTCATGCCGTTCTGTTGCCATGATGTAAAGGCCGCCCGCTTCAATCACTTTAGATTTTTCGGCTTCGATTTCAGTTTTAAGGCGCTCTGAAACTTTAGCGATCTCGGCTTCGTCGTCTATGCCCACAGTTTCTTCTGATAAGCGCATGTCATAGTTGCCGCCAAGCTGAATGTCAGTACCGCGCCCCGCCATGTTGGTGGCAATTGTTATCGCGCCGAAACGGCCAGCCTGGCCAACGATGCTAGCCTCCTGCTCGTGGTGGCGCGCGTTCAGCACGTTATGTTTGATTTTTCGCTCTGTTAGGAACGCTGAGAGTGTTTCAGATTTTTCAATCGATACCGTGCCAACCAGAATGGGCTGGCCACGGTTTTGTGCTTCTTTAATATCAATCAGGATTGCACTAAATTTTTCTTTTGCCGTCCTGTAAAACTCGTCATGTTCGTCTGTACGGTCAATAGCGACATTAGTCGGAACTTCGATTACGCCGAGCTGGTAGATATCGCCAAACTCTTCCGCTTCAGTCACTGCGGTTCCTGTCATCCCTGAGAGTTTCKSATACATYCKRAAATARTTYTGAAAAGTRATSKMYGCMARRGTTTGNGNTTCTYMKNNTKAATSTCYACRCSYTCTTTKGCTTCAAGTGCTTGGTGCAGGCCGCCAGAGTAGCGGCGTCCATCCATCATGCGTCCAGTGAACTCGTCAATGATGATAACTTTGCCGTCTTTTACAATGTAGTCGGTGTCATGCTCAAAAAGCGTCCGGGCTTTTAGCGCCTGATCTACATGATGAACAATGGCCGTGTTTTCGTAATCATATAAGTTGTCAGCTTTCAAGAGGCCAGCTTCGGCAAGAATTTTCTCGATCCGCTCAGTACCGTCCTCCGTCAGCGATACTGCTTTGGACTTTTCGTCTTTCTCGTAATCTTCTTCGGCGAGTTTTGAGACGATCGCATCGATTGAAACATAGAGTTCTGATTTGTCGTCGGTTGGGCCAGAGATGACAAGCGGCGTGCGGGCCTCGTCAACAAGGATACTATCCACTTCGTCGACGATGGCGTAGGCAAATTCGCGCTGTACCATTTCTTCGCGTTGAAACTTCATATTGTCGCGTAAATAATCGAAACCAAGTTCGTTATTGGTCGCGTAGGTTACATCGGCCAAATAGGCTTCGCGGCGTTCTTCATCCGTCTTGCCAGGCACAATTACACCCGTGGTCAAGCCAAGGGCACTGTACACTTGGCTCATCCATTCGGCGTCGCGCTCAGCCAAATAATCGTTCACCGTTACAACGTGGACGCCTTTGCCGGGCAATGCATTGAGATAAACGGCCAAGGTGGCAACAAGGGTTTTACCTTCGCCGGTTTTCATCTCGGCAATACTACTGTCGTTGAGGACCATACCGCCGACCATTTGGACATCATAGTGACGTAGTCCGATGGAGCGTTTTGCAGCTTCGCGAACCAACGCAAATGCTTCAACGAGCAAATCTTCAAGCTTGGTACCAGCCTCAAGTCTGTCGCGGAATTCCTGAGTTTTGGCTTTTATGTCGGCATCAGAAAGCTTCTCCATCTCTGGTTCGAGCGCACTGATCGCATCGACTTGAGGTTGGAGTTTCGCAAGATAGCGGTCATTCGATGACCCAAATATCTTCTTAGCGATTTTGCTTAGTCCCAGCATATAAACTTCCCGACAAACTTCATTTCAGCCGACGCATTCGAAGGTCCTACTATTAAGCAACCTTCTTGTGGCTCAGCTCTTGTTGAAAATAGCAACAAAGATGAATGCTAATTTCAGGCACAGATAAGTATCAGGCACGGGCATGTCAACCAAGCCTTTGTGTAATTTTGTTTAAATCACGGTGTGTTTATGTTCGAACTTGTGTCTTATTTATATTATGTTCACCAACGCCATTYGTTTTTTTAGCATTTTTCCTTGGATTTATTAGATGCCTGACCTCCCCGTTTCTCCGTTGGCTCCTTTACATTTTCCCGGCCTCTTGCCTGTGCCCGGAGTAGAAATGGGAGCAGTTGCTGCTGGCTTGAAATATCAAGGGCGACCTGATCTGCTGTTGATGGAGTTTAAATTCGGAACTGTGGCGGCCGGGATGTTTACTCAATCAAAAATGCCGGCGGCCCCTGTTGACTGGTCAAAGGGAGCTTTGGCCACTTCTGGCGGGCGGGCTAGAGCGTTGGTTGTGAATGCCGGGAATGCCAATGCCTTCACGGGCGAAAAAGGGGCTAAGGCGGCAGTGAAAACGGCTGAATATGCTGCAAAGGCAGTTGGCTGTGCGACGGATGAGGTTTTGCTCGCCTCAACCGGTGTGATCGGTGAACCGATGGATGTGGCTGGTTTTAAAAAATATATTCCGCGCATTCATGCTGGCTTATCGGCAAATTTGTGGCGGGATGCTGCAAAGGCGATCAGTACAACGGATACTTTTTTGAAAGGCGCGTATAGGGTCGTAGATATTCAGGGGAAACGGGTGGTGATTTCTGGTATTGCCAAGGGATCAGGCATGATCGCGCCTGACATGGCAACGATGCTGGGCTTTATTTTTACTAACGCCCCCCTTTCTGCTCCGTGTTTGCGGRCTATTCTATCTGMAGCCACTGACAAAAGCTTCAATRACGCTACAGTAGACAGCGATACTTCAACCAACGATACGGTTTTCGCCTTTGCGACGGGTGCAGCGTTCCAAGATGAAGTTTATGACGATGCAGAAGACCAGCGTCTAGATGCTTTTAAGCAAGCGATGTTGGAAGTAATGGTTGATTTGGCCAAACAGCTCGTCCGCGACGGCGAAGGCGCGCAAAAATTTATTACCATTACCACAAACGGCGCYGAAAACGACAGAGCCGCGCGCACCATTTCYCGTTCYGTGGCGAATAGCCCACTCGTYAAAACCGCTATTGCAGGAGAAGACGCAAACTGGGGCCGTATTGTTATGGCCGTGKGTAAATCGGGGGAAGAAGCTGACCGTGATAAGCTCAGTATCTGGATTGGTGGCCAGCTTGTTGCTCATAAAGGCATGGTATCTGCCAAATATGATGAGGCGATTGCTACGGCGCATATGAAGACAAGCGAGATTGATATAAAAGTGGATGTTGGTATCGGTTCAGGTGCTGCCACAGTGTGGACGTGCGACCTGACACACGGCTATATCAATATCAACGCTGACTACCGCAGCTAGGCGGAAGCTGCCGGGTCTCGGCAGGAAACCCCGAGGAAAATTGAGGGACGAATTTGCCGACCGACAGCCCGGCATGTGTAACCCTATGTAAATACGGATAAAAAACATGGCATGCCTTTTGAATTAAATCTGGTGGGGTAAGATATGTAACTAAGTGCCGGAGATAGAAATGCCTACTGTAAATTTAGAACTACAGATGAAGTTCCTGCGAGAGCTTGATGATGCACTAACGGATGCCCTTGGGCGTTATGCAGATGACGGTGAAGAAAAGCTGGCTGAGCTAAAATATATGAAGAGCGAAGTGATACGGGCACGCCGTATTATTGCTGAGCGTAAAGTTCAGGATACAGATGAAGAGCGTCGCACCCGTAAGTTTGCTCACAGCTACGGTGAAGCGGCCTTTTCCTGATAGGCCCATTTTCACAATGATGGACCAAGCCTAATCGACTAAAAARTATTTTTAGTTTGGTGGGCTTGATATTATCCGGTGGAAACAGTGTCCGCGACATTGCCGGTCTCGCGGACAATCAAGTTAAATATACCCACCACCAGATCGGCAACTGCAGTAAGCCCGCCGCCTACGCCGAGCGCGATTAGGCCAACCAGTAGTGCATATTCTACTGCAGTCGCTCCTGATGTGGAGTGGTAGACGCGGCGCATTTGGTCGCTGTAAGTTTGGTATATCCCCGATAGTCTTTGCATAATCACGCCCATTACATTTTTGTTCGCTTTGAGCCTGACGGCTAATACTAAACAAGGTGTTAAGGCTTGAATTTGCYTAAATTTTTCGTTACGCGTTCATCCTATGAATGATTGTCCTGAACCCAACGTAAATGTTGATGCTGGCCTGCCAACTGTGCTGGTTGCAGCGATCGCTCTTATTGATATCGAAGGCCGTGTGTTAATTGCTCAGCGTCCTGAAGGTAANTCCATGGCTGGCTTGTGGGAGTTCCCGGGCGGCAAGGTCGAGGAAGGCGAAATCCCAGAAGGGGCTCTTATCCGCGAATGTAAAGAAGAGCTGGATATTGATATTACAGCCGCGTGTCTCGCGCCTTTTGCCTTCGCCTCGCATACTTACGAAAAATTCCATCTTTTGATGCCGCTTTACCTTTGCCGCAAGTGGGAGGGGTTAGTACGAGGGATGGAAGGCCAGCGAACTAAGTGGGTCAAAGTCCGCGACCTAGGCGAATATGATATGCCGCCGGCAGATGACCCCCTGGTTGCCATGCTGCGTGATTTTCTTTGAGTGCTGCGGCGGTAGAAGAAATTATTAGGGCGGATCCGATTGCCCTAGAACAACTACATCAGGTCAGGTCCGCAGGCCCAGCTGCTGCTTTCATCGCTGCGGGCTTCGTTAGGAACCGGGTGTGGGATAGGCTGTACCAACCGGCTCCGGAAGCTCCTGAAAACGATGTGGATGTAGTGTACTTTTGCAGTGACAGTAGCATGCCGGATCAAGATTTCGCGTATGAGGCCGCACTAAAGAAGCTTGCGCCCGGGGTCGAATGGCAAGTGCGTAATCAAGCGCGCATGCACTCGTTTGGCGGTTATCCTCCCTTCTCATCCATAAAGGAGGCCTTGATGCATTGGCCTGAAACCGCCACCAGCGTTGGCGTACGCTTATTGGTGGACGGCAGCATGGAATTTATAGCGCCTTTTGGCTTCGATGATTTAATGAGCCACAATTTACGTATCACGCCGGCAATGAAAGTGCATGACGCAGTGGTTTTTGAAAAGAGGCTGGCCGTGAAAGGCTGGGAAAAGCGTTGGCCTAATTTGAAAGTTATTCGCGAATAGGCGGATGTTAAAATGGGGTTTGGGTCTATGGCAGGTTTTCGCTTCAAAGGATAATTCACTAAACTGATGGTAGGTAAAGGTCGAGAAAAAGATGGAAATCCTAAATTTCCATTTGTGGGAGCGCGCTGCTGTGTTTAGGTGAATTACTGAAAAAACWNGCKKSRNCAWSRWNGSCANCKTTGATGGCCTCTACAATTTGGAGCCCCAATTTATTGTGCTGAGTGTCATCCGATTAAACTTCAGAATTATAGTTTTCCAAGCGGTGTTTGCCGGGCTGTTTTTATCAGCAGCAGTATACGCAAAAGAAAATGAAGGGATTATTCTTGTTGGCAACGAACCAGTGCCGGCAAAACCCAACTTGATACAGGGTGCGGGACCGATTTTGCGCATTCTGCAGGAAGCTTTTAAGCGTAGTGGGTATGATACGGAATATAGGGTAACGGCTTGGTCTCGTGCCCTGAAAGAAACCGAACACGGAACGTTCGATGCCTTGATTAGCACCTATTGGTCTGCCGAACGAGAGAAGGTGTTCCTATATTCAGACCCTTATGCAGTGCACCAAATCTCGCTCTTGAAAAAGAAGTCGTTCAATTTCAATTGGTCGACGGCATCGGATCTGACGCCCTATAGGATTGGGCTTGTGCGGAATGGTCTGTTGTCAGAAGAATTGCRAGCYGCTTCCGATTCGCTTCAAATCCTTAGGCTACAAAATGTGGAAGCRGTAATCCGCATGGTGGTTTTTGGTCGTGTAGAAATGGGAATTTCCCAACAACACCGTGCTATGAAGATTTTGCAAGCTCAGTATCCYGAGAAAGTCGAGCTAATGAATTTTGTAGAAAAGCCGTTAGCGATTGAAAATGCSTTCATTGTYGTATCGCGAAAACACCCTGAAGGGCCTGTGATAATCGATGCTTTTAATAAAGGGCTACGACAGATGATTGCCGACGGGTCTTACCGTAAGGTAATGATAGACGGCGGATTTAAATCGGTGATGATCCCTCTTCATCAAAGCCAGTAAAAAGCATCTATTTGGGCGGACCCTGTTTCAGGGCGTCTGCCAAGCTCATTTTTGCGCTGCCGCGWGTCATAGGCTTTTGCTGGCTATCGTGAGGATGCCAGCCTGTCATATACAGGATTTGGAACGTTGCAGGGATGCGCCCATTTTCCGTACCGTATTCGGTTTGGTAAATCTCGCATGCGCGCATTAGTACGTCGCGGCGTAGGAACTTCTTGCTGCGCCCCAACAAGGCATTGGCCTCGCCCATGCCGCGCAAGTCCTGCATCAGTTTAAGGGGGTGCTCGTACGTTACGGTGATTGTATCGATGTCGGTAACCGGCAGGGCGTATCCAGCGCGCTGGAGCAGGCTGCCAAGGTCCTTTACGTCGGCGAACGGTATCACGCGGGCATTGGCGCCGCCTATGATCTCTGCTTCGGCTGACAAAAGCGCATGGCGTAACTCGTACAGTGTTTCGCCGCCTAGCATGGAAGCTAGCATAAAGCCATCAGGCTTAAGTGCGCGGTTGAGCTGGATCAGCATGCCCGGCAAGTCATTAACCCAGTGCATACCTAAGTTCGATACGATCAAATCATATTTGCCTTGATGAAGGGATAAGTCGCCGTCAGTCAGCGGCGCTGTCTCAAACGCGCCAGTGCGTTCTGTAAGGCGCATACAATTATCGCCCACATCAAGGATGGTATCAAAACGCCGGTTCACATCCAGAAGGCGGTCCTGCATCCGGTCGGCAATTTCCGCGCGGAGAAAATCAAACTTACCACCTAGCGCAAGTCCGCGAGTTCGGTTTTGTTGAACGCGGGCAGTGTCGAATATAAAGGCCGGTGCATCTGCCATCAGATTTATCTCTCGTCATTGCCTGAAGTGTTTCGCCATTCGGCCAACGTCTCCACCCCGAGCTGGCTATGCGCGGGGTTGGCTGATAGGGTTTTCATGTGCGTTATATAAATGAAATATCGCTGGGTGCACGCCTAAAAAGTTCCGCCTCGACGGCGTTGGACTTTATTTTGCCTGCGCGGTGTCCAAATTGCAGYGCCAAAATCACAGCGCACGGGTTCTTGTGCCCTAGCTGTTGGGGCGATCTGCAGCCGCTGGCGGCTCCTTTTTGTGGGCGCTGTGCCTTGCCTTTTGAATTTGCAGCGGAAGACGGCGATGAGTGCGGGGCTTGTTTGCTTGCCCCACCAGATTTTGATTGGGCGCGGGCGGCAGTATCCTATGAAGACCTTGGCCGCACACTCGTGCTGCGGCTCAAGCACGGGGCGGCCAGTAGTGTAGTACCAGCAATGGCGCAAATGATGGTTGGCGCTCTAACAGGAAAAACTGCGGACGTCATAGTGCCCGTGCCGCTCCACCGGTCCCGCCTTATGGCGCGGCGGTTTAATCAGTCGCAGCTTATTGCGCATGCCCTTGCAGGGCGTTTATCTATGTCGGTGGATTGTTTTTCGCTTATCAAGAAAAAACCGACGGAAAGTCAGGGCGGGCTTAATCGGAAGGCCCGTTTTCTTAATGTGGCGGCAAGCTTTGCAGTTAAAGGCGGCCGTGCGCCCCACGTCGCCGGTAAAGATATTCTTTTGGTGGACGATGTTTTAACCACTGGTGCCACCGCATCAGTCTGTGCGCGGGTGCTAAAGAAAGCGGGCGCCAAGAGCGTGGGCGTGATCACCTTTGCACGAGTGGGCCGCCCTGTTTCTGCGTGAAATAACGGCTATTTCGACACAAGATTGTGACYGGCCTTTAAATCTGACCCTAAGTGTCATAAATAGAGGCAAAGCTAGTTAAGGAACCTCCAATGGCCAACATCGTTATGTATAGCAGCGCTATGTGCCCTTTTTGTTACCGGGCAAAGGCGCTTTTGAACCAAAAAGGCGCGTCTTTTAAAGAGATCAGCGTTGATATGGACCCGAAAGCCCGTGCTGAAATGCGGGCYAAGGCTGGCGGCGCTAACTCAGTACCTCAAATATGGATCGACGGTGAGCATGTGGGCGGCAGCGACGAGCTGCACGCGTTGGATGCTCGCGGAGCCCTTGATATTTTGCTTGAAGCGTCCTGATGACTGTAACCGTTGCCCTTATTCAGTTAAATACGGGTGACGATACGGCTGCGGCTATTGACATTCTGGAAGGTTACATCCGCGAGGCAGCGCACCGCGGCGCACAGCTGATCACCACGCCTGAAACCAGCCACCTGATGGAAATGAACCGCAAAGCCGTGCTGCAGAAAGCCAGCTTTGAGGGTGATGATATGGGACTTAGACGCCTTCAGGCATTGGCGGCGGAGCTGAGAGTTTGGCTGCATGTTGGTTCACTTATCATCAAAATTGCCGATGACCGTTTGGCGAACCGCGGTTTCCTGATCGCGGACGATGGGTCTATCAAGGCAAGGTACGACAAGCTGCATCTATTCGATATTGATCTACCGAACGGCGAAAGCTACCGCGAATCGCGGCTKTATGAAGCSGGCGMAGAYGCGGTKYTGGCKGAMACCCCGTTTGGCACCATTGCGCTGACGATATGCTATGATCTGCGCTTCCCCCACCTGTACCGCCGGTTGGCTGAAGAAGGCGCTGATATTATTATGGTGCCTGCGGCCTTCACTGTGAAGACGGGCGAAGCACACTGGCATACGCTGCTGAAGGCGCGGGCAATTGAAACAGGCTGTTACGTGTTAGCAGCAGCGCAAACCGGCAAGCACGCGACAGGGCGTAGTACGTACGGSCATAGCCTGGCSGTYGACCCGTGGGGCACRGTTATTGCWGATGCWRAGGGYAGTACGGGCGTGACRCTGGTRGAATTGGACCTTGCCAAAGTGGCAGAAACCCGGCTAACAATGCCCTCTCTGGGGCATAAACGCGCGTTTGGTGTAAAACGAGCACCGTAGCGCCCAGCGTTATATGNGGGGATAGGGTAGAGTAKTATGATAGTTTTCGAYTTAAAGTGTGACGCRGACCACCRWTTTGAAGCGTGGTTCCAATCCTCMAGYGCSTATGAARRYCAGCTGGCRGTTGGSCAAGTAACCTGCCCYTACTGTGAYAGYGCWGCSATCACCAARGCYCCRATGGCCCCGAATATTGCKACRAAAAGYAAYMARCGGAGCGAAARYCAGCCMRTKGARACYTCGTCGGTACTKTCAGGMWCSGGTGATGARAARCTCGCARCCCTTGCTAAAGAAGCCAATGARGTTTTTGCCAAGCTGAARMAGCATGTGGAAACCAACTGTGATTATGTYGGCGAYAAKTTYGCTGAYGAAGCGCGGAAAATTCATTACGGYGAAAGCGAAGARCGCGGCATTTACGGCGAAAGCACGCGCGAAGAAACCGTGGAGCTGATCGAAGAAGGCATCGACGTTATGCCRCTRCCYGGCACGCCAGTAAGAGGCAACGACGCCTAGCTTAACTGTTAGATGTAGTTTTCGTCTTTTTGGTTTAGTAATCTGGTTGTTTCGTGAGCCCAAAAACTGGACTTCTCGACTAACCGAGRGTTCATTGCTTTTAGTCTTTTGACGAGATTTAGCACCAAACTAGGTTCAATACGGTTTTGAGTGCAAGCTTTAGCGTCAATCGACAGGGCTGTTTCTACCATTTCAGCGTAAAAAATGAGGCATTCAAAAAACTCTTGGAACGAATTAGCTAGTATTGTTAGACGCGTAGATTTCTCACAACATACAACGAGCTGCTGGCTAACTGGCGTAAACAATATTGCTCTGTCGTCCCGGTCTTCACCGATCTTGTACGCCTCAACGGATGTGTCCCATGATATTGAATAGATAGCAGTCTCAACATCTGCATCGTCGATGAAGTGGAGCCATATATTTGGTGCTACAAACTCAAGCCATGTCGTTTGTAAAAGGAAGTCGGTGTTGAGTCGGTCACATTTGATGCGTTGCGCAGCGAATTTGGATATCTTCTGATAGCCCGTGCCTCCGACCCAGAGCTGTCGCGCCCTCAGTTCGAGATCTAGTATGTTCTTGTTGGCATCCATTGAACTTGTTTGGTTCAAATTATTCCCCCTTAGCGGCCATTGCGTAATTTACACTGAAATCACTGTTTGAAAGCCGCCACTTCGCGCTGAAGGGGTTGAAGACAAAGCCTGTGGCTTCGGTTGGTTTGAAACCTGCTTTGGTGCTGGCGTGGGATAATTCAGTGGGTGTTAGGAATTTTTTCCAATCATGCGCGCCAACGGGCAGCCACCGGAGCACACGTTCCGCACCGATGATAGCGAACAGGTATGCTTTCGGGGTGCGGTTGATGGTGCTGAGCAGCATAATGCCGCTTGGYTTCARSAGYGTRCGACAGGCTTCKARGTAGGCCKCGACATCTGCMACATGTTCGATCACTTCCATATTGATGATCACATCAAATTTCTCGCCAGCTTCTGCGAGTGCCTCGGCAGTATTGTGGCGAAAATCAATCTCTAAGCCGCTTTGCGCGGCGTGAAAGCTCGCTGTTTTTATGTTTTTCTCAGACGCGTCAACGGCAACTACATCACCGCCAAGCCTGCACATGGGTTCGCTGATCAAGCCGCCACCGCAACCAATATCGAGAATGCGCAAGCCTTTATAGGGTTTAAGCGCCGTTTTATCGAGATCGAAATGGGCGGTTACTTCTCGGCGAATATAGCCCAGCCGAGTTGGGTTTAGTTGGTGCAGTGGTTTGAAGGGGCCTTTTGGGTCCCACCAGCTGTCAGCAATTTTGGCAAAAAAAGCAACCTCATCAACGTCAACTGTTTGGCCAGTTGCAGCGTCATTTTGAACAAGTGGGTCAATATCGTGTGGCATTTTAAGCTTCCCGGCCTACATTTCAGGTGTCACGGTACTTGCGCGCAGCAGCGCCACACTATAAATAGGAGCGCTTGCTTCTGAAATTGCACTCTTGCGGCCACAATGCAAGGTGCTTGCGACAATTTACCTCTGGTCCTATTGCGGGCGTTGAAATATTTGAACGTAGAATGTTTCGATATAGCCTTAATTTTGCCGGGGTGCGGCTTAATAAAGCGCGAGTATGTTTTTAATGAGAGCAGTACACTGAGAATATGGCGAGAATAGTAAAGAAATTTGGCGGCACGTCGGTTGGTGATATGGATCGGATCAAAAATGTTGCCAAAACGGTTGCGAAGGYTGTTGCAAACGGTGACGAAGTTGTTGTTGTTTTATCGGCAATGTCAGGCACTACAAACAGCCTTGTGGATTTTTGCCGCGAAGCATCGCCGATGCATGACGCGCGCGAGTACGACACTGTTGTTGCAGCTGGAGAGCAGATCACCGTTGGCCTGATGTCCATATGCCTGCAGGACCTAGGCGTGCCCGCTCGGTCTTTCCTCGGCTGGCAGGTGCCTATTCGGACAAGTGATGTGCACGGCGCAGCCCGGATTGAGACAATTGAAACTGAGGCGCTGGAAGACTGCCTGAAGGGTGGCCGGGTGGCTGTTGTCGCTGGCTTTCAGGGGCTCGGGCCAAATAACCGCATTACTACGCTGGGACGCGGAGGTAGTGATACGTCCGCCGTGGCAATTGCGGCAGCGATTAAGGCTGACCGCTGCGATATTTATACGGATGTGGACGGGGTTTACACCACCGACCCTCGGATTGTGCCTAAAGCACGGAAACTTGATAAAATTACCTACGAGGAAATGCTCGAAATGGCATCGCTCGGGGCCAAAGTGTTGCAAACCCGTTCCGTGGCGCTTGCCATGAAATACGGYGTACGCACGCAGGTGCGGTCTTCCTTTGAAGATACGCCCGGAACAATGGTTGTTAATGAGGATGAGATTGTGGAACAGGAAGTTGTTAGCGGCATTGCCTACTCGCGCGGTGAAGCCAAGATTACAATAGTGGGGCTTGAAGATCGGCCTGGGCAGGTTTCGCACGTGTTTGCACCGCTTGCCGAAGAAAATATCAATGTAGATATGATCGTGCAAAGCGCATCTGAGGACGGAACTGCTACCGACGTTACGTTCACTGTGCCAGAAGATCAGCTCGCACGCGCCGTGAAGGTGCTTGAAGCCAATCAAGAAACCATGAAATTCCGTGATCTTGTTTACATGGGTGATGTTGTTAAGGTATCTGTAGTTGGCCTTGGCATGAGAAGCCATGCAGGTGTCGCTCGTATTATGTTTGATACGCTCGCTGATAAGGGAATTAACATTCAGGTTATTTCGACATCCGAGATTAAAGTCAGTGTAATCATTGACGCTGAATATACCGAGCTGGCCGTGCGCGCTTTGCACACAGCCTATGGCTTGGACGCGCCAGAAAAATAATAAGAAACGAAAAGATTGAGGGTACGGGTATGAGTGAAGCTGGTCTTGAAGCGCTGTGGAAACGCGGTACTGACTTTTTAGGTAGTAAATACGCTATTCTGGGYGGCGCGATGACGTGGGTRTCTGAYCGCAATYTGGTTKCWGCTATWTCAAACGCKGGYGGYTTTGGYGTKTTGGCRTGYGGCGGTATGAATACCGAGCAGCTGAAAGCCGAGATTGAAGCCACTCATAAGATGACTGACAAGCCCTTCGGCGTGAATTTAATTACTCTGCACCCTGATATTGATGATCTTATCGATATCCTCGGTGAATGCGATATAAGCCATGTTGTGCTTGCTGGCGGCATTCCGAAAGCCCCGCAGATCGCTAAAATCAAGAGTTTTGGCGCGAAGCTCATGTGTTTTGCGCCAACAGCGACACTTGCAAAGAAACTCGTACGCTCCGGCGCTGATGCTATTATCATAGAAGGGATGGAGGCGGGCGGCCATATTGGCCCSGTWTCWACCAGYGTGYTGGCRCAGGAAATTCTGCCTGTWGTWMAAAAYGTACCTGTGTTTGTWGCCGGCGGKATTGGCCGSGGCGARGCGATTGCTYCKTAYYTGAAAATGGGTGCMKCTGGYGTGCAACTGGGTACACGCTTTGTTGTGGCAGAAGAATGTATTGCACACGAAAAATTTAAAAGAGCTTTCATCACCGCTAAAGCTCGAGATGCGATTGCTWGTGTTCAGATCGATCCGCAGTTTCCTGTGATACCAGTGCGTGCGCTTAGAAATGAAGGCACTGAAAAATTCATGGAGACACAGCGCGCTGTCGTTGGATCATACCGTGATGGCAAAGTGCCACTTGATGAGGCGCAGATGCAAATCGAACTCTTCTGGGGCGGAGCACTAAGGCGCGCCGTTGTTGACGGCGATGTCGTGAACGGCTCTATTATGGCCGGACAAAGTGTTGGCATGGTCAAAAAGATCGAGCCAACGGCCGATATTATCAATGAACTTGTTGAACAGGCGTGTGCTTCGCTGAGCGCCGCGTAATCATTTTAACAGTTGTACCGAGTGTAGCTGGCCGCCGCAGTAGGCGGCTTTATTTGAGGGAGACAACTTGCCTGATACTGTAAGTCAGCCAAGGTTACTTTTGCGACGCCTGCACAGTGTGATGGCGGGTGGCGGGAAAGCTCAAGCTAAATTGGACCGTGTTGTTCGGGTTATTGCCCAAAACATGGTGGCGGAAGTGTGCTCGATTTATCTGACGCGAGCGGGCGGTGTGCTCGAGCTTTTCGCGACAGAAGGTCTAAAAGAAGAAGCTGTCCATAAAACCAGAATGCAAATAGGAGAAGGCCTAGTTGGCCTTGTGGCAGAACGTGGCCTGCCGCTTAATCTTTCAGAAGCACCGCAGCACCCGCGTTTTGTTTATCGGCCTGAAACTGGCGAGGATATTTATCACAGCTTTCTCGGCGTCCCGATCCTTCGCGGCGGCAAAGTATCTGGAATTTTGGTGGTTCAGAACGTTACGCCAAGACGGTACCGTCCTGAAGAAGTGGAAGCTTTGCAAACCATTTCAATGGTTATGGCGGAGCTTGTTAGTTCGGGCGAACTGGTTGGGCGTGAGGAACTGTTTGAAGACGCAAGCGCCACGGGCAACCCCATTACGCTAGACGGCAGTATGCTGGCGAGCGGCATCGGTGCCGGCGTAGCTGTGTTTCATCAGCCGCAAATTCATATCACCAAAACAATTGCTGACAGCATTAAGGAAGAGCGCGTTCGTCTTGAGAATGCGATCGCAGAGATGCGTCTGCAGTTAGAGAACTTGGTTGAGCATCCTGACTTGGCCCATGGCGGCGAGCACCGCGAGGTTCTTGAGACCTACCGTATGTTCGCTTATGACCAGGGCTGGCAGGATAAAATGCACGCTGCGATTTCCTTAGGCCTGACAGCGGACGCCGCAGTAGACCGGGTGCACCAGGAAAATAAAGCCCGTATGGCTAAAATTCGTGACCCGTACTTGCGGGAGCGGATTGGAGACTTTGAGGATCTAGCCATTCGGTTGATCCGGATCATTCAAGGCGATACGACAGACCACCACAGTAAGCTGACGGAAGATTCGGTTTTGATAGCGCGGAACATTGGCCCGGCAGAACTGGTGGAGTATGACCCGCAATATCTGAAGGCCATCGCGCTTGAGGAGGGGTCGTCAACGGCGCACGTCACGATCATCGCACGTGCAATGGGCATCCCGGTTCTTGGCCGCGTCAGTGGTTTGCTGGATCATGTTGAACCGGGCGAAGATGTTATTGTTGATACCAACAGCGAACATGTTTTTGTCCGCCCGGCTGATGATGTTATCGACACGTACCGTGAGACGTTAGCTTTGCAGGAACAACTGCACGCAGCGTATGATGCAGAACGTGACTTGCCCGCTGAAACGCTGGATGGGTACCGCGTAAACCTGTTCATGAATGCAGGTCTGTTGGTTGATTTACCAAGTCTAGACCGTACGGGAGCCGAGGGCATAGGGCTCTTCAGGACAGAGTTTCAGTTTATGGTCTCGCCAGCGCTACCCAAGGTAGACGAGCAAACGCGTATTTACACAGCGGCAATGGACGCTGCTGGTGACAGGCCTGTTGTTTTTAGGACGCTTGATATAGGCGGGGACAAACAGGTGCCGTTTTTGCCTCGCGAAGATGAAGAAAACCCTGCAATGGGGTGGCGGGCTATTCGTATTGCGCTTGATCGGCCTGCGCTGTTGCGCTTCCAATTGCGTGCTTTGCTTTATGCGGCCGCTGGCAAAACGCTTCATGTCATGTTCCCKATGATTGCCGARGTTGCRGAGTTGMRRCGCTGCAAAGCMATYTTGCAAAARGARRTSGACCGGYTRGAAAAATTYGRTAARACACCGCCTGTKGCCGTYAAGGTTGGCTGCATGTTTGAAGTACCTTCACTSAGCTGGCARCTCGATAGCCTTATGAAAGAAATAGACTTTCTTTCAATTGGCACTAACGACTTGATGCAATTTTTCTTTGCCTGTGACCGTAGTAACCCGAAGCTGGCGGATCGGTATGATTTGCTTGCACCTTCGGTTTTGGCCTTTCTTCATATGATTGTGAAAACCTGTAAAGAAGCGAACGTTCCGGTGACCTTATGTGGTGAGATGGGCGGGCGGCCTATTGAAGCCATGGCGCTGGTAGCGCTTGGCTTGGAACGGCTCTCSATYTCSCCKACWTCRATCGGRCCGGTTAARCGYATGATCCGTTCAGTACAYATGGAAAARCTTCRRGAWTTYCTGATGGCGAACYTRARTTCAACWGARCAYTCGATTCGCGACTCGCTYCTGCWTTTTGCTCGSGATCACAATATCAAATTRTARACCATACTAWATATGCCCAATTTTCGGTTGTTWTWCRCWAATTTWAGSTAAAASCGGCAATAWATTTGACTCCBATCGTTAATTGGCTGTTCANTACKCAYCGTGTTCTCACATAAATCGAAAACGATACGAGATCGCAACGCTGCACATGGTTCCCTTCAGCGAGGTTTCTGAAACATGTGTAGTCGGGGGATCCGGAACCGGGGGGTTCTGGTGCGAGTAAGGGAGCAACGCTAACGCGTTTGGGACTGCCGATCCAATTTGGGTTGGTAGGGGACAATTGATTGTAATGAATAGCGAATCTACTACAGTTTCGGCATTGTTAAAAAGTGCTCGCACAGCCCGTGGTTACACGATTAAAGCTGTMGCYAAAGAAATWTGTGTKCAGTCGGGRTAYCTYAAAGCAATTGARGCCGGTGCTTATGATAAGTTGCCCGCWGATATATACGTTCTTGGTTATATTCGCTCATTTGCGGGTATGGTMGGCGAAAATGCCGATGAAATGGTTGCAGCCTTTAAAAAAGAACGCGGTATCGCCCCTATARCRCCGCTCCARAAAGTGCCCGCCCGCCGCGTTGATGCTCCGAAGAAAACACCTGGATGGATGTCACCTCTTGTTGGCTTAATGGGCGCGTCGATGTGCTGGTTATTGCTAGGTGGCAGTGTGAATACGGCGGTGTTTTTCGCAGAGAATCAACCGGGCGATGCTATTGAACAAGCGCAGTTGGCTGCTGTACAGCAGAATTTGCAGGTGAACCGCGATGAAKCTGTGTTGTTGGCTGGACCAGCGGTTGTCCCCGTCGAACCGCCAGCTCAGGCCATTTCTACAAAACATATTGCAGCTCACAGGTCCTTCTTTGTACCGGCCGCTTTCGCAGCGCCAGAGAAGAAAGCCGTGAGAGGTGGGCTGGAAACCGTTATTAGCGCAACAGAAGACAGTTGGGTGCGTTTGGCCCGTACTAACGGTACCGAAATATGGTCAGGCATACTTCGCGCGGGTGAAAAATACCGGTCACATGAAGAAGGTATTTCCTTGTTATCAACGAGTAATGCCGGTGGTGTTCTGCTGGCTGTCGGGGGCGCAACGGCAGCGCCGATGGGCGTGCGAGGCGAAGTGATTATTGATTATGTCTTGGGTTCTTCAGTTGAAGTGGCTGAGATGAAATCACCTGTTGGTACTCGGTAGCCCGCGATTTTTCAGCACACTAGGTAAATCCATGCTTTCAGCGAAGGCTGTTCTCCTTTATAAGCCACAGAATGTGAGTTTTTATTGGGACTACCGCTATGAGCATTCGACCTTGGAGAGATATAACCCGACGTAAGTCACGCCAGATTATGGTGGGGAACGTTCCTGTAGGTGGCGGTGCGCCGATCACCGTGCAAACCATGACCAATACGCTGACCTCTGATGCCAAAGCAACGTYGGCGCAAATACGGTTGGCGGAGGAAGCWGGCGTTGATATTGTGCGGGTCTCTTGCCCGGATGAGGCTTCAACGGCGGCAATGCCTGAAATCTGCCGTGAGTCTAACGTGCCGATCGTGGCCGATATCCATTTCCATTATAAGCGAGCGCTTGAAGCTGCAGACGCAGGGGCCGCCTGTTTGCGGATCAATCCTGGTAACATTGGCTCGGCTGAGCGGGTGAAGGAAGTCGTGCGCGCTGCTAAGGCTAACGGATGTTCCATGCGGATCGGCGTTAATGCCGGATCCCTGGAAAAACATTTGCTTGAAAAATACGGCGAGCCTTGTCCTGAGGCGCTTGTTGAAAGCGCGCTGGACCACGCGCGTATGCTRGAAGATAACGATTTTTTCAATTTTAAAATCAGCGTAAAAGCGTCTGATATTTTTCTRGCTGTTGCYGCGTATCATAGCCTTTCAGAAGCTTGTGATTATCCGCTTCATTTGGGCATCACCGAAGCCGGGGCTTTGCGGGGTGGCACGGTGAAGTCCTCCATCGGCATTGGTTCAATGTTGTGGGCTGGTATTGGTGATACCATCCGCGTTTCGCTTTCTGCTGAGCCAGAAGAAGAAGTGAAAGCCGGGTTTGAAATTTTAAAATCGATGGGCCTGCGGCACCGAGGTGTGCAGATAATTTCTTGCCCGTCTTGCGCGCGTCAGGCGTTTCCAGTTATTAAAACCGTAGAGGTGCTGGAAGAACGATTAAGTCATATCCATACGCCGCTTAGTCTGTCGATCATTGGCTGTGTGGTGAACGGGCCGGGTGAAGCTCGGGAGACCGACATCGGGCTCACGGGCGGCGGACAAGGAAATCATATGATTTACCTGTCTGGCGTGACCGACCACAAGATTACGGACGATAAACTTGTTGACCATATTGTTGAGTTRKTAGAGGCAAAGGCYGCWGARATAGASGCWGCTGAGGCACAAGAACAAGCCACCACGCTCACTCAAAGCTAGATTTAGATAGAGGATTTTACGTGTCCAAACTGCAACCAGCGCGGGGCACGCGCGATATATACGGCGAAGAGGCCCGCAACATGGCAGCTGTGGTTGAGACCTTTCAAAGGGTAGCAGCGACATATGGTTTTGAGCCATTTGATACGCCAATTTTCGAATTTACAGAAGTGTTCAAGCGTCCGCTCGGCGAGACGTCTGACATCGTGTCTAAAGAAATGTATACTTTTCAGTCGCACGCCCGCGACAGTAAAGACGCCGAGGAACTCACTTTGCGGCCTGAATTTACGGCAGGCATTTGCCGTGCGTTCATCTCAGAGGGCCTGCAGCAAAGCCTGCCTTGCCGACTGATGGCTCATGGCCCTGCTTTCCGGCGTGAGCGGCCGCAAAAAGGCCGGTACCGGCAATTCCACCAGATTGATGCAGAACTGCTGGGCCAAGATAACCCTGAGGCTGATGTTGATATTATTGCGATGGCGTGGCGCATTCTATGCGAGCTTGGGATAGCCGACAAGATTGTGCTTGAGCTTAATACGCTTGGTGATCAGGAGAGCCGCGCTGCATACCGCGCTGCGCTGGTAACGTATTTTGAAGGGCATAAAGGACGTTTGTCGGAGGACAGCTTRCGSCGCCTGGAAAGCAACCCGCTGCGCATTCTCGATAGTAAAGACGAGGGAGACAAACGTATTGTTGCMGATGCGCCCTTAATGTCAGATTGCTTGAACGAAGCGTCGAGTGCCTTTTTCGCGAAGGTCAAAGAAGGTTTGGATGTTATCGGTATTCCCTACACCCATAACGAACGATTGGTGCGCGGTATGGACTATTACACCCACACTGCTTTTGAGTTTGTGACTACACAGCTCGGCGCACAGGGGACCGTGCTTGCGGGTGGGCGTTATGACGGCCTTATCGAAAAGCTTGGCGGCCCTGCTGTTGCAGGCGTTGGCTGGGCGGGCGGGATAGAACGGCTCGCGATGTTGGCAGAAACTGGGAAAGCGCCAGCCCGCGCCGTCGTTATCATGCCGATGGGCGAAGAAGCCGTTTTGAAAGCACACAAAATTGCAGACGACATCCGCGCGGCAGGAACTACTGTGACGGCGGACCGCTCTGGAAATTTGAAGAAACGCTTGAACAGGGCCAATAAAAATAACGCTAGTTTTGCGATCATCATAGGGGATGATGAATTGTCCTCAGGCACAGCTACTGTTAAAAGCCTTGATGATGGCCAACAGTCCCAAGTCCCTTTTGCGGATTTGGCGAGTGCTGTTGTAGCAAAAAAATAGGAACGCACGCGTGATTTCAGACGAACGAATTGAGCAACTACTAGTCAGGCATGATTATCTGGAGCACGCGCTTGCGACACCAGGCGAGTATTCAA
>JAESRJ010000009.1 GCA_016764715.1 Kordiimonadaceae bacterium
ACTTTAAACACTAACGCTTCTTCGTTGGAGAAATCCGCCGTCAGTTCCGCAAATTCAGAATCGTCAGCATGCCCGCCGTCTGTTTCAGGTTCCTTCGGTGGGGACAACGGATCTGAATGGTCCATTTCAGCTGCGTACTGTTCGACAAACGCTGGCGGGTCGGCGAAAACCACTGGACGTGCACCCAATCCAGCCAATGCATGAACGAGGAAAACGACGACGAGCATTGCGACAACGCCCGTTGCAATGATTAGTTTTTTAAATGTAGAACTGATGTTCATATTAATTTCCTATATTCTGCGCACCCTTGAATAATCGAAAACTGCGAGTAACGGCTCTTTTTGAAAAGGTTTTGGCAGCGTTGCTTCATTCGGCTGCTGGACTAGGGGTAAAATATAGTTGCAATATTCTTTTCATGCTCATTCACCCGCACTATTCTCAGCCATCAAGTCTGATAGCCATTTGAAGCTGCGCACCGCTGTTGCCGGGAAAGCTTCTGAGTGGCCAGACTGCTCAACGACCTCAAGCTCTTTCGGGTTGAGGCCTGCACCCTTATGGCGCTGTAATGTAGACATAAATGTTTGAATTAGCGGTATTGCGTCGGTTTCTTTCTCGCCCACACTCACATACACATTGGCATCCAGCGGTGTGCCATCAGCTTCGCGTTTTGCGGCGAGATCTTGAAGAAACGTGAGGTCCCTTGGGCCGAAGGCCGGACTACCGAGCACATAATGTTTGAATGTATCCGGTTCTTCAAAAAGAATATAGGAACCAAAAAGACCGCCTAGGGAGAAACCAAAATAGATGCGCTCCGCAGGGTCTGTTTGGTAGTTGGCTT
Organism: Kordiimonadaceae bacterium; assembly: GCA_016764715.1. Taxonomy (GTDB): domain Bacteria; phylum Pseudomonadota; class Alphaproteobacteria; order Sphingomonadales; family Kordiimonadaceae; genus Kordiimonas. Next base: position 839 of record JAESRJ010000009.1, read on the forward strand.
CCACATATTTGATCACGTCATTGCGGATAAAAGTCAGATGATTACGAGCCTCGCCATCTTTATATTTTGCTTGCAGTTCTGGGGTGGGAGCCGGAATAAACGTGTAATCGCGGTTGCGGCTACGGTGAGGCCGTTCGTCACCGCCAAAATCGTCTTTCGAATCCTTCTGCCAGGAGATGGCCACGACAATGGAGTTCGGCAGCATATATTCAGCTGCCCCTGAAAGCATTTCCATATGCCAAGCGGCGTCAGTAGTATAAACCACCGGGTGCTTAATGTCTGCGGTTTTTGCGTAATCGCTAGGCAGCCTGATATAAAGCTCATATTGCCTGTCGGTCGCAGTATCCTTGATGGGCACCACTTGCGATCTCGGTATCTCGTAGGCTTTTGGTTCACTGCTTCCGTCGGCACCTGCTGCACCGAAACTACTGAAACTACCTAATACAATAGCAACAACGATGGTTTTAAACTTCGAACTGATAGTCATATTAATCTCCCATAATATTTCATAATTTCTTTCCCGGTTTATTCGTTGGCCAATCAATTAATAAAAGCTGGCAGGATCCTCTCGGCGGTTTTCTGYAGGGTACTRGGCTCTCTATCGTGAGCAGTGGTCACAACCGTCAGGTCAAGCTCCTCGATCARWATGATATACTGGCCGTTACCGCCCTGAGCATTTGCGCTGAAATAGTTTTAATTGCGGTATTTCAAATCTGCATTCCACCAGTAATAACCGTACCCCTGATTAGAGACATCTTTGCCGCCGCCGTAGGCGTCATGATCGTCGGCATAGATGATCCTGTTGGTTGTTTTGGCGATAAAGGSTGCTGGAACCAGTTGTTCGCCATTCCATTTGCCTTTGTTGATGACTACGGTGCCGTCTTTTCTATCGGCTGGGCTTGTATCAATATAGGCTTTCTCAAGAAAAGGCATGTCCCAGAATGAGCGCTTGGCCTCGGCGGCTGTGGCCTCACGTGCGAGGCTTTTACTGTCTTCAGCACTTTGGGCGGAAAAGCTACTCATACCGCTCATGAGAGCAATCACGATTAAGCTTTTAAAGTTCACATTGACGGTCATATCTATTCTCCAGATGATCAAGGCCTCTACTCAAGGCCCAAATATGCGTTATGGCTTGGGCCTGAGCGTCTCAATAATCTGCGCATCCACCCAGTATATATCCACATTGTCTGCGCCTTCGGCGTCTACGGATCTATGAAAGAGGATATATTTGCCGTCTGGTGTCACGCTCGCTGCGGCGTCCCAGCCGCTTGTGTTTATCTTATCCCCCAAGTTAACAGCGGGGCCCCATGAACCATCTTGCTGCCGGTAACTGATATAGATGTCAGAATCGCCGTATCCGCCGTCTCTTTGACTATCCCAGAGAATATAGCTTTCGTCGGGCGCGATGAAGGGGTGGGAGTTCCATTTTCCGGTGTTAATTGCTTTGCTCAACACCTTCGGTTCTTCCCGTTTGCCCTTCACCAACCGTGAGGAACGAATAGGTCCATCGTCATACCCTTCTTTTCCGTCGCTAACTATCTGGTCAAAAACGTATGTACCTTTAGCGGAAGCCGTAAGACGCATGATCAATATATCGTCGAACGGCGCTCCAAGGTCTTTTCTCTCTGACCAACCAGCCTCAGTGCGCTCCATATACCGCCTGCCCAAATGCATTGTCTTGCCGTCAGGCGCGATGAAGGGTTGCCCCACCCTCGGCGACACAATTGTCTCAACCCACCGATTATTTTGGTTTTGAAGAACAACAAATGTCGATTTTTCGTATTTGCCTCCATCCCGAATGAAGTAGAATTCTTTCATATCTGGGGTGAAGACACCGCCGTATTCGTAATGCTCTGTCGAAACAATACCAGGCGCGAAAGCTTCAGGCGTTGAACCCGGTGGCGTTTGCCCGAAGTAGGGGCCTTCGGGGATGGGAGTAGCATCTTGGCTATGGCTACCGCTGCTCATCATCACTAGGGAAAACAGCAGAGCTATTGAGGCACAAACTCGTATCATAATTTCTTCCTTTTAAGGCTATTAGGACCGTGTCGCAGGGCTATGGCTTGGGCCTGAGGTCCTCGATAATCTGCGCATCCACCCAGAATATATCTACATTGTCGTAGTTGTCGGGGTTCATATTTCTATTGAAGAAAAGGTATTTTCCGTCTGGGGTCACGCTCGCTGCGGCTTCCCAGGCGTCTGTGTTTATCTTGTCGCCTAAATTAATGGCCGCGCCCCATGATCCGTCCTGCTGCCGRAAACTGATATAGATGTCAGAACCACCAAATCCGCTGTCTCTTCTGCCGTCCCAAATAATGTAGCTTTCGTCTGATGCAATGAAGGGGTGGGCATTCCATGTTCCGGTGTTGATCTCTTTGCTGAACGGTGTTGGTGCACCGCGTTTGCCGTCTACCAGTCGTGAAWACCGAATAACGCCATTGCCGTCTGTGCCTGCTTCGTCAAAAACATAGGTGCCTTTGGACGAAGCTGTCATGCGCATGATGCGTATTTCTTCGAACGGGGAGCCAAGGCTTTTTCTCTCTGACCAGCCAGTGTCCGTGCGCTCTTTATATCGCTTACCTAAATGCATGGTCTTACCGTCAGGCGCGACGAAGGGTTGACCCACCCTGGGCCCTACAACTGTCTCCAACCACCGGTTATTTTTGTTTTGAAAAACAACCATTTCATGTTTTTTGTCTTCCGCTCGCTCTCTGATAAAATAGAGCTCTTTCATGTCGGGTGTGAAGACAACGCCGTATTCCCAACCCTTTGTWGAAACAATGCCGGGTGCAAAAACTTCCGGAACTAAGCCCGGTGTTTTCTGGCCGAGATAGGGGCCCTCAAGGACASGCAGCKCATCGTTACTATGGCTGCCGCCGCTTATCACCAGTAGGGAAAGCAGCAAGGCCATTGAGGCACAAACATGCGTCATAATTTCTTCCTTATTCGAGTTCAACAAACTCTTTTCCGTGCTCGGAACAAAAGGTCTCAAACGTTTCGCATTGGTCGTTTTTCTTTATTTTACCTGCAGTCACGGAATCCCGTGCGTTCTGGAACTGACAATTTATCCAGAAAGACACCAACGCGTCTTAGGAAACACCCACTTGCCCCTCGCCGTGCAGCAAAGGAGTGATCGGTGCAGTGTGCAATGAATTTGCGGTGAAACGTTATAACCACAAGATGAAACGTAAGTTTATGGAGCGTATAGGCCTATAGCAGACTGGACTGACCCCGCCTCAGCCACACTTATCATATGATGAGTTTAGCGGTGGCACGTGGGTATGGGGTCTGGGGGCCAACTAGGTGAGGCCAAGTCTACCTTAATGTTCGAATTGGGCGCACTGGGTGGCTTTATTTCAGTTAAATCAATAGATTACGCCTAGAATGCTCTATCCGCATAGCTCAAAGTAAATTACGTAACTTGTTCTGCCTCTTTTACAGGCTATTCTTCCTTGTAGGCTGAAAGCAACTTGTTTGCGTTTTTGAGCAGCCAATCGGGGAGGCAAAACGATGACGCGGAAGAAAAAAATCACCCTTTCAATTTCAGGGGCGTTTGTTAGCATTTTAGGACTGTTCTTTATCTTCGCCCCTGCACAATTGGAAAAATCGCGAAACAGGCTGTTGGAGTATGATCCTGTAAAAGTTTCTGCCAGCGYACAAAGCCTCCACGACAGTTTGCAAATTATGGATTGGCATTCGGACAGTTTAYTGTGGAACCGGGATTTCCTGGCACGGTCCGATTACGGGCATGTGGATGCACMGCGCTTAAGGGCGGGCGGTATCAACATACAAATGCTCACAACCGTTACCAAATCCCCCGCCGGCTTGAATTTAGAAGAAAATGACGCGGAAGGCAGCGACAATCTTACGCCGCTRATAGTGGTCCARCGGTGGCCCAGCCGAACATGGGGCAGCATTTTAGAGCGCGCCCTGTACCAATCCGAAAAACTGGCGGATATCGTAAAACGTTCAAAAGGCAGTGCCGTTTGGATCCGCTCCAAGAAGGATCTCAGCCAATTGCTTGCGGCTCAGGCTGCTATGCCAGATGCGCCTTTAGGGCTACTCCTCGGGGCGGAAGGCGCACACCCGCTCGAAGGCGATATTGCCAACGTCGACCGCCTATATAAGGCAGGCTTTCGCATGATAGGGCTGACGCACTTTTTTGACAATAAATTGGCAGGCTCCCTGCACGGTGTGAAAAAGGGCGGATTGACAGAGTTTGGCCGAGCAGCCGTTACTCGGTTTGACGATCTTGGTATTATCATTGATTTAGCCCATGCATCTGAAAAGGCGGCGTGGGAAGTTCTAGCACTCAGCACACGGCCAACCGTGGTGTCCCATACYGGGCTTCAGGGGAATTGCGATAGCCCCCGTAATTTCAGCGATGACCTTATGAAAGCAATTGCCGCAAAAGGCGGGCTAATTGCGGTTGGTATGTGGAAAGAAGCTATTTGTGACCCAACCCCGCAGGGCATTGCAAAGGCCTTGAAATACGGCATTGAACTGGTTGGCGCCGATCATATCGCCCTTGGCTCCGATTGGGACGGCACCACGATTTCTATTCCAGCAGACGCCTTGCCGCAGATCACCCAATCTTTGCTTAATCTCGGTGTCACTGCTGCGGATATAAAGAAAATCATGGGCCAAAATAGCGTTCAGTTTTTACAAAACTGGCTACCCGATGAATGATAGGCCCTTGCCGCCGGGGTCGGCACAGAGCAGGGTCTGTGGACATAAGGTTTAACTCGGTGAGGCTAGACCCTCGTTGCTATTCGCGTCTCACGGAGCCTCGCGACTTGAACCGCACGGGCTTCTATGTTGTGCGTCCCACTTGTCGGCAATTTTTTTTAGTTCGCCTGCTTGTTTCATTGCTACGAATTCGCGCAGCAGCTGCTGTCGGGTTTGGTTGGGTAGTTTTTTGCTTAAGCCTATAAAGGCCCCGCCTTCAGAATCAGGTACGCGGAAATTATGAACGGTTAACCCCTTGAAATTCGTGTTTTTTGCCCGTTCTGGTGATGCAATCACTGCGCGGGCTTCAAAGGCATCATAGAAAAACCCCAACACCCGGTCCGCCTTCAACATTTTGATTGCGGTGGACTGTTCTGAGACGAAAAATATATTTTTGCGAAAGGATGGATCGACCAATTTCGCATCAAGAGACGGGGAGAAACTGCTGCCGTTTACATAAACAATTTTCTTCCCTGTCGCTTGAATGAACTGCGCCAGGTCTTCGTATCCTCGAAATTGCTCATGCATATATTTTTCTTTGGTTATCAACGCGATTGAGGTGGTGCGAACCGGGCCAATCCAGTCCATAAACTCGGAGCGTATATCGTTTTTGGCTAGGTTTGTTACGATATGAACTCTGCCGGTTAGTAACCCGTTATAGAGGCGTGGAAACGACATTGAAACGTCCCTTGAAACCATGTTGACCCGCTCGACAAGGCGCTCAACTATATCGACGTCCATCCCTTTCCAGCGATTGTTTTCATAAAAGTAAACCGGAAAATAGTTCTCATCATACCCTACAATTAACGTGGTTTCATCGGCATAGGCGGGTGAGCCAGCAAGCACAAAAAAACTTAAGCACGCTGACAATAGACTTAGGCAGTAGGGAAGGCGGCCGTATAAATGGAGGTTTGAAAAACTAGCGCCTGAAGGGTGGGGACGCATAAATATGATACTCCAATTTTACTGAGGTCAAAGTGTAGGGGCGTTGCATTACCATATTGTTAATGATGTGCTCTGTAAGTGATTGGAACACAATACTAAACTAAGTGAGGTTAGGCCCACTTTGCTATTCGAATTACAGTGGAATGGACGCGCGGAGTTCTAATTTTTTGTATATTTATTTAAATTAAATCAGTATCTTACGAGTTAAGACCCCATGTCCCCATAACTACTACCAGCAAGTTTTACCCTTCGTTTGTTTTCAAACCACACCACGGGCAATGACTGATGGTGATAGAGGAACTGCCTCCATCTCTGACGGGTAACGAGRAGTTATTCTTGCCGTCGCGGACCAGCATGGTGTCTGGACAACTATAAGCGTCTTCATGCTGCTCACATTGGTGATATGAGTAATATGCTAGGTGAACACATGGGAAGCCATCCGGATCCACACCTTGTTGTCTCAGATGCTCAGCCATGGACCAATCGGCGCAATTCTGACACTGTTCCTCATGCTGGCGCAGGACAGCCCTCAAACTGGAAAATATGCCGCCCATCTTTTGATCAAAGGCTATATATCCAAGCCCGCCATATTGCCTAAACTGCGCGCAGCTAATCGAGATCGCCTCATCGCACGCGTCGCATTCGTTATGGTGATCATCCATCCGTGCACTAGCCTCATTGTTTGGCAGTACGCCCGAAAACACCTCAACGATGAGCGATTTGTACCGATCACATCCTATATCTGCCCACAAATCGCATGCGTCACACTCGTCTGCATGATCAACAATAGCTTTGCTTCCAGCGTCATCCACTACAATTTCAGCTTTCAAAATTGCGGGATAATGCTCACGAAACTTTTCGCATGTAACAGTCATAGTTGCCCTTCACGATCTTCAAAAGCCGAATAATTGCATAGTGCTTGGTACACACGGCACATCCCCATCAAAGTCGAAAGAGATCTCCCCAACACAAAATGGACAGGGTGGACAGTAAACCGGCGCGTCTAATATACAAAGGCATGCAAAGAACGCGWTAAGTTTATCTGTCAATCATGTGGCTTCTGGTATCAGGACCAAATAGTTGAATGCCATCATTTAGTACCACTACATATACGGAGGGTATCAGTAGTAAGCGTAGAAACCCTTATTACGCTTTGTCCGACGTGTCACAGGATCGCCCATAGTTTATTACGCCAAGACTTAGATAAGCGTTCAAACCAAACGACGTTGCTGGCAGCACTAAAGTTTGCGGAAGCCGCATGAGATATTGCTGAGGTGGCATTGCCCACTCTGTATTCGCCCGTTTTACAGAGACAGCTGTAAATGAGCAAGCTGAACTTGGGTAGGTGGGTTTAACCGGGCGAATACAACAAAGAAGCATAAAGGTATTGGGCGCGTGTTTATGTGCCAAATGTCGAAATAAGTTCCCGATCCGAGGCTATTTTTTCCACTAGGCCTGACATCGCCTCATTCAGTAAGCGCTCATTTTTCTTTGCGTTGGGGAGCCAAAACACCCTTTCTTTGATCTCGGAAACATACAATTTTCCAGAAGAGCTTCCAATAGCCGGGGAAATAATCCTTGCTGCAGCTTCGGTATAGATTTCATCAGTCCAGAGCCCGAGAGACGTGCCGTAATTAAGTGCATGGATTTCTATTATGAGCGCATTGGGGTGAGATTTATTATACTCAACTATCTTAAATCCCATATCCTGAAAAGCTGTATAAAAAGCTTCACTAAAAACTAGGGTGACATCTTGCTCAGTAGTTATTTTCGCGCCTTTAAAGCCGATACCTCGACGCCCAATCAATTTTGAATATCTTTTATCAACCACTTTAACTGCAAGCTCATGCCCTTGCCCAATGTCAGTTTTAGCAACCGTTAAAGAAGGAGAGAGAGACACCTCCTGTGGCRTGAGAGTGCATGCCGTGACGGCAAATGCCAAGAATAGTACAAGTATGTGTCTCATTGTTTTGTCCATATAAAATTGGGTAAATATTGTAACCGCAATATATCGTTAAGGTAGCATAACGTTATCAGGGGTATCATAGTGAGCCGAATGAGGTCAAAATAAGGTACTCCGGTTGCGGTTTGTGCGCCGGTCTCTTTTTCTCGTCAGCTCCAAGAGTAGCTTTGAGGGCATAATACTTAACGAGGTGACGTTAGGCCCGTATTGCTGGTCGAAACGCAGCTTAGGCATGGGTTATTTTTTGAAGTTTCGTGTATTTATTTAAATTAAATCAGTCTCTTACGAGTTAAGATTTATCGCTCTATAACTACGCTAGAATTAAGAAAATATGTTGAAAAACATGGATGGTATGATGGTCAATGCAATTAGATTTTTTATAGTTCTCTATACGGTTATTTTCTTAACAGTTAGCTTGAAAGCGGAGGAGACTGAGGGTCATTTAGAATTAAATATCGCTCCTCTTCCTAGTGGATCTACCAATGTAGGCAAGATATTGGTGCAGCTAAAGAACTCAACGGATCGTTCAATCGTAGTTGTTCTTCTATTTGTCGCTGAGGATCATTACATTACGTTTGACGTCCGCGATGAAGACGGTAAAAAAGTACCCTTTGCAGGCTTTGAGGTAAGACCAAACTTATCAAGTAAGGACTATTTGGCTATGCGGCCAACGGCTTCCTACAGCCAAGAGATTGATTTAAGGAAAATCTACAATTTATCTCAAGGAACCTATAAAATTAGAGCAACATACGCATTAACTGAAGGGCGAAGGATGGAAGAGTTCATTTGGAAAGGCGTCTTAAAATCCAATGAAATTACGTTGATAATCCCATGACTATGTCAGGCTGTCCGCTCCAAATGGGGGCCACTCCACATTGTAACATCAGTTTGTGTCGGTAGCGGTGGTTATTACTCCAGCCACTAGGAGACTTGGATTTCTGGGGACGCGGGGCCAGCAATCCTATCCCTATAATCTAAAACCAATCTTATTGTTCTTGTGAAAGAAGCTCCGCCACAACAGGTTCGAGTTTGGTTAAACCCGCGGCTAGGCCAACCTGCAAGGCAACTTCACTCGATTTCTTCTGGACGTGATAGGCCCGCAAAGCCATCAGCGCACCGACCCTATTGCCGCTACCACAATGCAAAACGACGCCACCTTTAATATTTTTCAATATTTGGTCCAGGGCATAAGCATTTTGCAGTGTAAGATCTTCAGTCGACCCAATTGGAAGGGAAATGTAGGTTATGCCGAGTTTCTTTGCTGCGTCACTTTCATCAAAATGCAACGTGGCATCGTTTGTATTCGCGAAGGCCCGCTTAACCTCAGCGTCTGGCCGCAGGTTAATGATGGTGGTGTAGCCAGCTTTTTTCAGCTCAGACAATTGAGCTAATGTTGGCTGGCCTCCGGTTAATATTCCATCTGCAGTGACGCGGGCGTTTCGTATTTCCACAAGTATTTTCTGCTCATCAGCCAGCGCAGTACCGGCAGCGAAAAGAAGGGATAGTGCAAGAATAATCTGTTTCATGGTTGTTCCTCTATAATCGCCGAGCCTGCCCGTTTGTAAGCCTGCCGCCTGCAACGACGACGAACTGAAGCCCCGTTTCAACAGCAAGGCGCCTTGCAGCTAGTCCGGCGCGCATGCCTTAACAACAAAGTACATACTGCATAGTGCGCTCAGAGCCATTGTTCGCCAGCTCCGTCAAACTAGCGGGGATTAGCTCACCAATTGGTGTATTTACAGCACCCAAGACAGGATACGAAGAATATTCGATGCTAGATCTTATATCAAGGACGAGCAATGGGTCCTTCTATTCAAACCGCAAGGGATGGGGACGCGCTCCGTTTTTTGCTAGTCGAGCACGGATTAAATATCCTTTCCCGCGAGCGAGAAAAGGCACTTACCTGGGCTCCGTGATCCGGAGGGGAGGAGGGCACTGGCTGTATTTATCGGCTTTAAACCAAGGGGTTACAATATAGGCGTTGTGGTTCTAGACCCTGGCCTTGAGAATTCCAGCTATGCGAATAGAAAAGGGACCACAGCTATAAGCCGTGCCCCCTGATTCTATATTCCACCTTGTGCTCGGCAGCGCGTACGGAACTCAAGACAGTGCAAGCCACAGACCTCATAGCGTTCTTGCAACACGGAACCCGACGAGGTTGCCCCGCTCCGATGACCCACTGTTGGAGCGGATGGCGGAACGCAGGAACGGCGTAACGCCGAAATAAGACCCGCCACGCTTCACATGAAGATTGCAGTCGCCGCCACCTCCGTTCGTCCAAGGGCTGCCGTCCGTAGGGGCGCCTCTGTAGCTGTCGTGCCAGCAATCCTGTGTCCACTCAGCCACATTGCCGTGAATGTCAAAGAGGCCAAACCCATTGGGCGCAAAGCTGCCAACCGGGGCTGTTTCGTTATTGTCCCATTGGCTACCGCAATCCCTACAATTTGCCTTGTTATGTCCTGGATTATTTCCCCAGCTATATACGGTGTACGTTCCTGCCCGTGCTACATATTCCCATTCGGCCTCAGTAAGCAGCCGGTAATTTGCTCCGGTTTTGTCGCTTAACCATCTGACATATGCCTGAGCATCATTCCAGCTTACTTTCATAACAGGCCGATTGCCTCGTCCCCAGCCTTTGTCACCTGGCCGGTAGCCATTGCAGCCACCAGCAGCCACACACGAGCTCCACTGCGCAAACGTCACCTCATAGCGACCAACACTGAAGGAATGCTCTAGCGTCACACGGTGGCGAGGGTCTTCATCACTGTATCTATCCGCTTCATCTGAAGGGCTGCCCATCAGAAATGTGCCTGCGGGGATAACAATCATCTCCGGACATTCCGCACATTCTTTAAAGATTTTCCCGGGGCTCACACTATTGGATGACGTTTCCTCGGCCTCCTCTGCCTCTGCGGCTTCTTGAGGCTCATTTGAGGCGCCTTGGCTAGGATTTTCGAATTTGGGTGTATTTATAGTTAGTCTTCGCTTTGTTCGTTCTTTTTCTTCTGMTTCTGCTTTAATTCGGGCGTCATCTTCGGCGCGTTTTTTGCCCAACCCTGCAGCATAAGCTATATCTTTTATAAGGAAATCATTCTGCCGTTTAACCTCAGTGCAGGGATCTTCTGACGATTGGTATCGGTTGAGCTTTCTGTTGAGTTGATTGATCTCCGCACAGAGACCTGAAAAATTCGCTGAATTTAAATAGCCGAGCCTTTTTTTTGTCTGTGCTAAATACTCAGCAATTATTTTTGGGTCGGAACGGACTTGAGGCTGGTAGGGCCTAGTATAGTCTGAACCCCAAAATTTTTTAAACAGCGCGTCGAGTGCTTTTTGCTTCGCGACGAGCTGCCGTTCGGTTTCCTTTCGCTCTTCCGATGTTGGAAGGCCTTCGCGTGTTACGCGCGGCGTTTTATTCTGCGCAAAACCCGCGCATGAAAAGATGATTATACTGGCGATTAGTGTGGTTATGATCCGCATATCTACCCCCTGTTTGGTGTTTCTCAACACCTTTTAAAAAACACAAAAAGCGCCTGCTTTAAACAGCGCCGCTTTCCCTTATTAGCGTGTTTGGGTTTTTAGTAGTCGAAAGCACACAGGCAGGAACCCACAGTCCCTGACGCAGAAAATCCCCCAAACATTGCGCTCAACTTGGCATGCCAGCGGCTGTTTGCCTGTGATCTGGGTCACGCGCGGAGCTGTAGCTTCAATTATTATGCAGTGCCTTGTTCGGTAAAAAAAAGGAGGCCTTGTGCACAAAAACGTGTGCTTTTCCGTTAGGTTATACCAGTTACGGCCAAATTTTGGGGCGATGGGGCCCTAGATTGGTGAGGTCAAGTCAGCCTTGCCGGTGATCGGCATGAGAGGTGGCAGGCCACAGTGTGCTCAACAGGATATGAGCCGAATTTACTGCCCTTGGGCTTTGTTCAATTGCTCCAGCGGCGGTGTTATACGCTCGGTGATGCCGTGGCGTCGGGGGATTGAGGCTAAAGCGTCGCCGTCTTCCGCTTTGATTTGCGCCAATGCTTGGTCAAAGGCTCGCGCCAAATCAGGGTCTAAAAAACACAATTGTTGAGGTACCGGTTTGAAAAAATGTACCGGCTGAAAGGAGGGGCCATTCGCGGCCTGCTGCTTCAGGATGTAAAGCGCTGTCGGATAATCACCAATATGGCCATCAAGGCGGCCATATTGCAGCATGCGCACCGCCTCTTCAATGCTTGTAGTCTGCCACAGGTTGCTGTGCGCCAACCCGAGTTTATCCAGTTCGTCCTTTAAGTTTTCAGAACCCTCAAAAATGCCGATGCGCTTGGCGTCTGACGGGGCGGGTTTTTGCGGGTTTCGGGTAGTGCTCTTTTCCRTGAACAGTGCATTACGCCAAAATCGGTACSGCTTGCTAAGGTGGCATTTTAAGTCATTCGGCACAGTCCACAACGAAAGGGCATCCAATTTATGGGCATTCATCACCTGGGCATGGCGTTTGAACGGCACGCTGAAGAATGCGGCCTCATAGCCCATGCGAGCGACTATTAAGGATAGTAATTCGGGCTCAATACCGCGCTGTAGGGAAGGGTCTAGCACGTAAGGGGCCGACCGTGCAGAAAGGCCAATGCGCAATTCTTCTGCGGCAAAGGCGGGCGGCACAGCCAAGGGCGATCCGCTAAAATGCAGTAAGATTACCAAGGCCAGCGACTGTAGAATGAGTTTCATATTGGGCGTTGGGGTCCCCTGCAACTGTCACAATACCCTGCTTCAAAGCACGGCGCACCTCAGTCCTTGTAGCATAGGGTTGGTTTACAGCCGCCTACCATCTGTACAGTTGGCATAACGAGACCAACCCAAGGCGTGCTGGAAATACAGTGTCGAATGACCGGTTTTCGCTAATGGCACACTTTGTTGATGGCATTTATCAGTTTTTCTGGAATAAACGGTTTTACGACCCAACCTGTTGCACCGGCGCGCTTTGCCTCACGTTTCAGATCAGCACCGCTTTCTGTACTTAGGACCAGAATTGGTGTCGCGCGATTATTCGTGTCCTCGCGCAGTTTTTTTATCAGCTCAATGCCGCCCATGTTGGGCATGTTGATATCGGTGATGATAAGATCAAATGTTGTCTCTTTTTTAACAGCAAGCGCGTCAACCCCGTCATACGCATCAGTAAMWWSRARKSSTWYRMRKMTAMKMSTSTRRCRYMRCAKRWYAMRRWWRSWCWWSKWMYYRYYWRSWATTRATMMTGWYMTTRTCAYWGVRRWCWYKARAAMCAWTAGAAGAAGCACAGGGATTTYAGCCAATATAGTATCGATTTTCGGTTAATAAATGGTTTTTGTGCGCATTCAATCACTATGCATGTGCGGTTTCGCTTGCAGACGGGTATGATTTCGGGGTAGAAGGCCGTTCGTGATGTTGTGACCCCCTGGTCGCACGCTACTTTTTAACACGCGACTAAGGAATAGATACAATGGCTAACGGCACAGTAAAATGGTTCAACTCTACAAAAGGTTTCGGTTTCATTCAGCCTGACGATGGCGGCAATGACGTTTTTGTTCACATCAGTGCAGTTGAAGCTGCTGGCCTTCACGGCTTGAACGACGACCAGAAAGTTTCCTACGAAATGGAAACAGGCCGCGATGGTAAATCATCTGCAGGTAGCCTGGCGCTTCGCGATTAATTCGTAAGCGAACCAAGTTTGAAAAGGGCCGGCTTTTAGCTGGCCTTTTTTTNGTGCCCRGCYCTAGAGAGAAAGGGAGCGTCCGGGCCCARTTCGGTAGACCGCTAGGCACGTCAGACCGCAGGGCCAGCCTCACTATTCGACCGCTTGGTGAGCCAAAAAACGCGCTACAGCATTGGGGCCATATCTCATATGTGCTCCCGAAATCGGTTCGAAAATTTTCGCGTTTTCGCGGCAATATTGCGTCAAAACTTCTTACAGTAAACCTGTCTCACGTGCTTTTGCAGGGTCAATATTTGTGGTTGCTACTTGCGCGCTTCGGTTGCTACTGTTGCCCTAGTGTATTTTTAGTCCTGTGGRCAGACCATAAAAACCGGGGAGAYACYGTTGCCAACTTACGCACCTAGTTCTGGGTCCAATAGTCCTATGCGGGGCATCGTGGGTTTAGCTGTCGCCCTGCTTTTTTCTGCAAACACGGTTGCCGTCCCTGTGCCCGATGAGGCACCGCTGCGTGTTGGTTTAAGCGATTCGTTTGGTATTGAGTTTGCCTGGAAAGCTATCACTAAAGAAGCTGGCATCTTAGTTGAGGCTGAAGAAATATCACATGCCCGCAGGCGCCGCATGTTTATCGAGGGGTATATCTTGATCGATTGCTGCATGACACCCGAATGGCGTGATACGCCGGAAGAGAACGCCGTGCAGCTTTTCACTGATGTGTTTTACCGCAGCGAAGAGGTTTATATTTTGCGCAGCGGCACAGACCTGCGCATTAAGGAACCCGCGGATCTGCGCGCCCTGCGGGTGGCGGTGATCCGAGGGTTCACATATGAAAATGCGGAATATTTTGGCTCAGTTGTGCCCAGTAAAAACATCAATAGCCTGTTTACTCTGGTTGAGCGGGGCCGCGCGCATGTGGCGATTGTCAGTAAAGTCGACTTTTTGCATCATATGGCGCAGCGGTCCCGGGCGCTGGAGGTTGGCGGCGTCGAATCGGTGGTGGATATGCGGATCCGCGTCCACAAAAGCCGGGCAGAGCTGATCCCGCGCCTGAATGCCGCAATCGCCAAGCTTAAGCGAGCAGGCACGTTGATAGAAATGATCGAAACACCGCAAAAGTAAACAAAGCGCCCTCGCTGGATGCGCACGCTGGCCTAAGGGGGCCCCGAGCGGTATTTCTCTTCTCGCGAAGTTACCAGCTTGTGTGATTAGGCGCCGTTAGTCGAAGCCAACTGCTCGGTGTAATCTCGTTTGGTTCTTGAATATAAGAATTCATCTGCTGGATCAGCACCAAAGCCACTGCTGCGCAGTACCCCTTCGCGTAGGAAGCCGCAGCGCTCWGCGACTTTCCAAGACGCCGTATTCCACACCTCAATCAACAGCTGTTGGCGGACGTATTGCGGGGAATTCGCAAACAAATGATCAGACAGCAACCGCAGTGCTTCAGCGGCAAAGCCTTTCCCTCGGTCAATAGGGTCGTGAATGATATAGCCTAGTTCAAGCCCGTGAATACACGGCGCTGACCTATAGTACTGTGATGTGCCAACCATCCGGCCTGTTGAGGTCTCGACAATCGCTGCAGCTCCTGCGTCTTCTAACCACATGCCGGTTTGCGCGTATACGACTGCAAGTCTTCCTGCATCTGTGAGCGGCTCGGTGATGGAGACAGTGTAGGCAAACTCAGATAATCGCGCTAAATCCCCCAGCTCAAGCCGTCTGATACTGACAGATATTCCTTCTGATAAAACATCACTCATACTCACTCTCCCCAATCCAATGTGTACGCTGGCCGCACCCTAACAGGAAACCCTAAGGACCCACTGCATTTATATTTATTCTGATGATCAAAGGAGGGAGAKARGAGGYGGWGTATTCGGGGGSTGAGCCGGGCTTGCCCTGCCGCTCAATCCGTATAGGAGCGGATAGCACGCTATTGCACAGCCGGCGCGCCMWGCGTTTAGCATTCTRTKCSCTGATYTNKTTCCTKTCAGGCYTKTGGTGTTTGYCTAGCATTTYTTGTGCCTATTCCTTTGGTTTAGGGGCGATTAGACATTTAGAGATCGCGCCTGTACGGTTTGGTTATGGTCTTGTTATGATCTGGGGCCCAGCAACATTACCGAAAGGAAATAGGCTGATGAGGAAGATGTTATTGCCAGCTTTGGCGCTGTTATTTGCAGCCAGCGCGGCTCAGGCCGACGAGCCGGGTTTAGACAGCGTTTTGATGGCCGACAGCGCAGGCTGTATGGCAGGCSCTACGGAACAGTTTGGACGCTATCTTGGGGACTGGRCCATCACCGATCAGAACCTATCCAAAGACGGGAAAGAATGGTCTCCCGGTCCCGGTGCACGCTGGAAYTTTGTCTGTGTCGGTAACGGTATTGCKGTGCAGGACTTTTGGATGCCAAACGGCAAAGAGGGTGCCCCACTGCCTGGCGTTGGCACCAACTTCCGCATTTATGACCCGAAAGCTGGTCGCTGGGACATTACGTGGACAGCCACAAACGCGCCCGGCCTCCTCCATATCCGAGCGGTTGAGGAAGCGGGCGGCAACATGGTGTTGAATTTTATATCGCCCGAGCAAAACCCGCCGCGCCGCATTACCTTTTTCCCGCCCACGTCTGAGGGCTGGGATTGGGTTTTGGAGCTGTCCTTTGATAGCGGGACCACTTGGACAGCCGTTTACAAAATAAAGGCGACGCCGCGGCCTTAAACCATCGCCTGATTTANMMKMRMYSATMKCMTRMYAACCCTTTTTCATTTTSGCCYATAGGGCGCTAAAACTGGAAGATAACGCCTACTGCGGCGTCAATCTTGCCGTTAACGTTGATATTGGTTACCCACGGTACCGAAATCGGCATAGGTGCTCCCTACGGAGGCTCTCACGCCCCAACCGCTATTCCACTGTTTCTCGAGGCCATCAMCATAACGGATCAATCCTTGGTCGTCCTCTCGAGCGTAATGACTTGGCTAGCGCGCCGTGAARTAGAGTTTKYGCCYCCRAAACTGGCSAGATTGGCAATATTGATCSYGGTAGATCRTCTGGAGGATGATGCTACGCAAAGTATGGTATGTCCCAAGAATACCTAAAATAACTCAGCGAWATNTTTTTTTTGGCGTARCGTCGCTGAGATGGTGGCGTTGCTCTGCTGTCGGCGGTGTAGATTTATTTGGATACCATAGGAAAAAAAAATTGTCAGAGAAGAGTACAACGTGAGAAGGCATGCTGAACGTTCCCCATATCACAGTGCTGGGTATGAACATCTTAAGCAGGGGATAGCTGGCCATTGGAAAACATTCCTATTTTATGGTCTGGCTAGCACCGGTGTTCTCTGGGGTCTCCGTGAAACAGCAAACTTTTTTTACCCCCATTTAGATTTGAATARTTCMTGGATGTTGGCTCCAATAGTATTCRTTAGCGTCTTGGTTGGGCTRTTTCGTAGCATTGCTGACTACAGAAAAGCTGTGCCTTTAGGCATGGAAAATGAAACAGCAAAAATACAAGCTATWGTCAGAGCTAAGAATGGCTATTGGCAATATGCTCTCGCGCACGCGCTCWTAGAAATCAATATCGAAAAAATAGATCGAGATTTTGAAGATCCTGGTAACAATAAAACCCCTGTAAAAACACTCAGGTCCTTGAACGCGATTGACTATTGCCAATGGRTTCAAACCAGACCCGCCGACATGATGGCCATTGTCAAAACTACCATACAGCTGCTCTTTGTCGATTTGCTGCGCATGTTGAACGACGACAAAGAGCTTGATGTGGCCAAGCTTCTAAGTGTCATTGACCTGATAAAAGAGCTGTATATACGTACGTATASCTTTGAAGTGGAAGGCCGCCAGGTGGCCGTGCCAGCTAGGTTCCAATTGGTATATGAAATCCAATCCAAATGGTCAGGTGACATTCGTGATAGATTTCATCAAATACTGTCCATCCTTAAGAGTATAGCCGAGCGGCCTAAGGGAGGCTTTAACCCTGATGAAGAGRTAATATCGTTTAAAGGGCCKTCAAGAATGGATGAATTTCATAAAGAACTTGAGCGGATTAAAACGAACATGGCCTAACAGCGCAGACCCAAGTTTGAGACTAACGGCTTCMGTGTACGGTCTGTCGGCCAACTCTTCAGCAGGCYGAAGTAGGGTGCTGTATTGGCAGCCGAAAGGGGGTATCAGCTGTGACCGCCGGGACGGTACAGCGACGTAATGCTCAATCGAGCGTGGGCTAACGCGCCGTGCCCTTCAATCAGCACGCATATTATGCTTCGATCAAGGCCCTGTAATATAAGCGGTGCCTCCGGTGTTCACTGGCACCGCGAACAGGGCCAGTTTTTACTCTGTCCTTGACAAGAAGGCCTTTTCTCCGAATAAGCCTTTGCGTGAAGCCTTCGTAAATCACAAAAAAACGACCCCATACCCTGTTGTTATATATTCCTACATTTTAACGCGGTAAGGGTTAGTAAGAAAAAGAAGGCTGCGGCAAGGACTTTTCAGAAGCAAATTTTAGAGATCGACTTTGGCCGTTTTGATCGTATAAAAATCAAAAGTCCATACCAGTCAGCAGTTACTTTCGGTGAATGAATATAATGAAAAATATACGGGACGTTTACGGTGTTGCTTTTGTTCTTATTATTGCGTCGTTCCAACTGTTTTTATTCGCCGCCGTTGATAATTTACTGCTGTTGAGCGCCTTGTCTTTAGGGACCGTGCCTTTTTTAGCGTCGATCAGCGCCTACAATCATCACCACCACCACAATTATATTTTCAAAAAATCCTGGCTTAACCGAGCCATTGAAATTGTTATGTTTTTCCAGTCTGGCATCAGCCCTTTTGCCTGGACGCTGCACCATAATCTTGGTCACCACGTTTATTATTTAGACCAAAAAAAGGATCCGTCCAAATGGCAGAAGAAAAACGGAGAAACCATGGGACGCTGGTATTACGGTGTCTTCAATACGGTTCGAGTTTACAGCGAAGTCTGTAAAAGTGGCAGGCGCCATAAGGCTATATTCCGCAAATTCAGGGCCTATGCACTGCTCTGTTYCKGTTTGATTKGYCTGCTTTTAKYYGTTGATGTKTCAAAAGCGCTCATCGTCTATGTCATCCCCATGGTGATMACTGTGTTTGTTACTATGGATACAACRTACGGSCACCATGCAGGGCTTAGTGTTGATGATCACCTCAAGGCAACCAACAATAATACCAATAAATTTTACAATATTATCTCCTGGAATTTGGGCTATCACACCGCCCATCATATGAAGCCGGGTATCCACTGGTCTCAGCTGCCCCAGTACCACCAATCAATTGAAGAGCGCATTCCAGACCAGCGCATCTCACCGAAATGGTTACACCGCCTTACCGGAACATAATGACCGGCCCATCAGCTTTGCTGTGTGCGATCAGGCTTGCTGGTTAAACGGCTCGGGGCGGGACAGGCTGAACGCCAAACYGGAACCGGCGCTTTATGCCTTAAGGTTTATGTCCCCACACTTGGTGGACTTGATAAGTGGCACTGTTTTAAGCARCTTTGGCATGCCCATGGCGAATTTCTGATTTGCTGTTAGGCACRATCAATTCTCTGACACKTTGTTTTCCAGATGATCATACGCTTGCACTGTCTGGGTGCCGTCTTGCTCGTAGCTATATCGGCGCACAGCAACACCCGCGGTGCGCAATTTAGCGTCTGCACCGTAATAGCGGCTTTCTGAACGGCGSCCTTGTTTATCATAATCAAATTCAACTTTGGCAAACTTTTCAACGGGGTCCACAACCAACACATCTGATGGCCCCCAGTATTCAATAAGGGTTATGTTATCGCGGTGGTTAAACGCCTTTTTCTGGGCACACACCACGCCCCCTTTGCAGAAGGGCGCGCCGTCTGCTGTGAAGTAGCGCTGTATATGGCCGCTATATTGGCTCAAAGAGCGGTCAATCCAATCAAATTCATACGTCCAAATAGCATGCCCACCATCTTCCATATCGCTCGAACGGTTCACTAAATTACCTGCTGTGTCCCGGATATCCCAGCCATGTTCATTTCCAAATTCGTCAAACATAATGCGCATCTCAGCGAARCCAGCAGCCTCATGCATTTTAACTTTGCCCGTTTTGGCATCGAAATTCAGGATTTGGTAAATATAGCCATTATCGTCGAGTGTCAGGAGCGACACCTCAAACGGAAGGTAATTGAAGATAATTCCGGGGCTGCCGTCCTTACGGTATAGGCGCTGAATTAGCCCGCGGCCTTCAAGCAGTTCCCCTTCAAAAACATACGTGCCGGTCCCCGCTTCCACGCGCTCGCCGCCCACTCCGTATAGGTGCAGGGTCGTTTTGTTACCGTCGAGGATATATTCCTCGCGCTGCACATTAGCCGACCGGTAATAATGGCGGCTCATTGCCTGCGGTTCACCTGCAGTGCCAAAATATGCACGGGTGCGTCTGCCTTCGCCGTATGTATACCGCACCTCATGGGCATAAAAATAGCTGTCTGAAGAGGCCTCAGACTGTTTGAAATATTTCAGCGAAGATAGCCTATTCTGCGCGTCATACCGGACGACATAATGATTAATGCCTTTGGCTTTTTCGGCTGACACTTCACCTTTGGGCGAAAACTCAAGCAGCGGCGAAATCACGCCTGCTACGCCTGAAAAATAGCGAACGGTTTCGTCAGCTTGCGCCGTATTTACCCAACAAAACGCGAACACAGTMGCTAATACTAATGGCAGTCTTTTCATTCTGGCCTCACTGTTATATTTTTAATCTRGATCCTTCAAAACCTGTGTTTTGATCTGCAGTGAGATATATGGAATTATGAAACTTCATCGACCTGAAACGCGAAACAGGACACTTTGAAACGCTCTTTCAACTCTTAAATGGCTAGCAATCTGCATATATGTATGAATTTTTGACACCTCTTTTCTCCGGCACCGTTACCATATTTGGGCTGCTGCTACTGGCCTTCACCTACCGGCAAAAGTGCGCTGTTTGCGTACAGCTGACATTCCTATATTTCGCGGTCTACTATCTTCTTTTTCTGGTGACCCATTTGGTAAACATAGCGCCCGTCAATGCGCTGGCTATGGCATCCGGTTTCCTTGAGGGGCCGCTGATATTATGGCTGGTGCTTACCTTTTCTGTTGGTCAGAGAAAGCCGATGCATGTCTGGCACTGGCTACCCGCTGCGGTATCCCTYGCAGTTTATTTAGCCGCCCCAATTGTCACACAAGACATACTCTATGTATTTGTATCCTTAAGCCGTATGGCCTACGCCGCCGCTTGCTGCGTTTACCTGTGGGGTGGTCGGTATGATACCAAGGGCACGGACTGGTTTAACTGGGTACCGATGTTGGTGGTTTATATGTTCGTGCTTGCCAGTATCAAACTTGCGTCTTTCACCGTTTATCATTTAGACAACAGTTGGCACGCCCCAGCCTGGGTAATTTTTGCTAAAACGACCGGTGCCGCGGTGGTCGTGTTGTTGCTGGTTTGGTGGGCGCTCATCAAGCCTGAGATTTTTGACGACGTCCGAGAGAGAAAAAATGCGGCAGAGAAACCGGTAACTGATTTCGATACTCAAGTATTTAGCCAGCTAACGGACCTTCTTAAAAAAGAAGAATTGTTCAAAAATGACGACCTTAACCTCGCGAATGTTGCGGACCGATTGGCTGTTTCCGGCAGAGAATTATCTGAAGCAGTGAATAAGGTAGCAGGCATGGGGTTTCGCGCGCTTCTGCGCCAACACCGTATAAAGTGGGCTTGCGAACTTCTCGCCACGCAGGAGGGCAAGGACATTAACATTCTGGAAGTCGCGATGCGTTCGGGGTTTGCCACTAAATCCGTTTTTAACGCAGCCTTTAGGTCAGAAACTGGCCTCACCCCTACAGCTTATAAGCAATCCAAAGGGCCCCGTAATCAACAATAACACTTAAAAGGTGTGCGCCCGGTGATTCCCACACACCATAGTCAATCTTGCCAGAGTATAAGTGTGAGGGCGTACGCTACAGAAGCCGAAGAAAAAGCCGCCTGAAGAGCAGAGCCGGGCGGTCACCACCTCTCCGAGCGCAGCCGATAATATGAACAGACTTGTTGATTGAAAAGAATGCTAAAGTTTTGTTTAAGAGCAGTCTCCATAGCGCGGCCCGAAGGATACGCTTTTCCCAGAACTCCAACAGGCTTTATCTCCTTCACCAAGGCGAAAAATGAAGTTTGCTGGTGTTCCGCTGCCGCTATATTGTTGCAAGCCCCCGTTTCCGAAACCGGTTGCACTATTGTCTGACAATTCGGGACATGTCATTGCCAAATTGTATACAACAGAATTATCMCCCGTAAACTGAACGAATATTCTATCATTAGAAGAGGCAGTATATGATTTTGACTTGCCCTCTATAATAACATCTCCCACTGATAGGCCATCTAAAGTTGCACAGGATAGGTTGGTGCATTTTAGGTCCTGAGATGTTGCATTTTTAATCGTAACATTAATCCTATTACTCATATTAAATTCCTTCATGAAAAAACTCTATTAGAAGAGTTAATTARAATTTGGGAAAACTCTTTTTAGTATCCACACTTTTTTGACAAGCGCCTCAGTGCTTTAAACACTCAACCAAGCGAAGCCAGTTCTTGTTGTAAATTATGAGCAAGCTCCATAACTCACTCCGTAAGGGACAGATTTACCGCCACCCCAATCCGCCTGGTCACTTTGCCCTAGATTGAAGGTGAAGTTTGCTGGTGTTCCGCTGCCGCTATATTGTTGGCAGCCACCRTTTCCGWAACCGGTTGCACTATTGTCTGACAATTCAGGACATGTCATTGCCAAACTAAAAACCGTACCAGTAACTTGCCCTGTGAACTGAACAAAGATTCTGTYGTTAGAATCTGAAGTGTATATCTTGTAATCACCYTTAGTGATCACAGCTCCGACTGATAGACCGCYTAAAGCTGCACAGGATAAGTTTGAACATTCAACAGGCTCTGACGTAGTATTAGAAATCGTAACACTAACTCTGGTTCCCATAGTTTCCTCCTANTTAAYGCNAAAAAAACACAACTATATATACGCATTGATAAATGATATGCAATAAATAGCTGCATTCCAAACAATGTATATTTGGTCAAACACCGCTATTCGATTGGCCGTTGCCGGCCTTGATTTTAAAGTATCCGCCCGCGCAATACCCTTAAGCAGCTTCGTCCAACCGATTATCGCTAAGGTTTCTGGGTAGCAATTCATCGCCTWCGGACTTCGCGCTAAGGCCCTCCCGCATAAATCGAAAATTGGCCACCACSGTTTGGTGATTGGTAGGCTTAGAATTAGTACCTAATAAAACTGCTGTGCTCATTTTAGTGYCCCATCTATTTCTCTGATTGATGATCCACTTTAATCGCCGCAGATAAGCATTCCTATTACTTCAAAGGTAAGTACTTTGCGTAATTCTGGGGCCCCGGCTGAAGAGAGAACTGATGAATTATGGGGACATGATATTTAGTTTGAGGTCTTCAGGCATGAAAATGGGTATCAGCGGTGRCCGCTAATACCCNATCAYYTTTACKTMCGTTYNNASGGGCSGTKGCCGYCTGCGRATTTGCCTGCGTTTGTTAAGCGCTTTAGTCGGAAAAACATATTTTGTTTTTATCTAAATCTCGCACATAGGCAGAAAAACGAGGCCCGGTTTGACTTGGCTCGCCCTCACAGGTGCCGCCGAGTTCAAGTGCCTTCCTGTGAAGCCTTATTACTTCCTCGTTGGACCCAAGGCTAAAACCAACCATTGTGCCGTTGCCGTTCGTGGCAGGCTGCTCATCAAAGGGGATAGCCGTTGCAAAGGCAAAATCTGCACCTGCATCCTGCCAGAAGGYCATTCTGTCAGTTGCTGCCACYTGATTAAGGTCGGTTTGYTCGAAAAGYGCGTCGTAGAATTTAGTCGAYGCTTCCATGTTGTTTGTGCCAACAACGAAATAGTTCATTTTCATNAYTGTNATMTCYCMTRCGYMWAAGNSGTGMMTTKCNACMKCWWKKSATNNMYGYGCCRYWWWMWGSCMYMKKWRWTWSTNGRGKKKKMGSTCRWAKASSRGNKKWYACASKCANKKANTKTCRCSAWGWGYCWKMMSYSKYCTGAATAAACCACTGGCTTACCTGGCGAAAACAGGTCGAGTGTGACCTAGGCAAAGTTGCTGGAACAAGCAGAGCGCCAAACTGGGGCCTGCACCCTATGAATTAAGACCCCATGTCCCCCGAACCCTCGAACCCTCGAACCGCCGAATGCTGCGGGCTCGAAGGCGAATAAAATAGGATGCACTGGTTGAAACACTGGGCTTGATATGGGGCATCACCTAGCGCTAGATTAACCTATGATTATCAAGCACAATAGTTTGCGCAATACTTTCCAAGAAAGGGATGTGGAATATGTTATTTAAGGGCATTAGCTATAATTATTTAATTGCCGCTACGCGGAGCATATTTCAAAATAAGAAGATCTCTTTTATCAATATAGTTAGTTTGGCTATTGGTTTAGCTGTAACTCTTTTGGTCATGTTATTTGTGCAATTTGAACTTACATATGACAGGTGGCTCACTGACAATGACCGAATTTTCAGATATGAAACACAATTCACGGAACCAGGACGCGATCCAAGGTATATAGCTCACTCTGATTATATGGTTAAAGGCGCTCTGCTCGATAATTTTTCAGAAATTGAAATAGCTACTCATTTTACTGCTGCCAGACATACTATTCTGCATAAAAACACGGCCTTCAGGGAAGTGATACATTATGTTGATAATCAATTTTTAGAGGTCTTTGACTTACCGCTTGTTGAGGGAGATAAAACGAGTGTTTTAAAGGCTCCTGGATCGCTTGTTATATCTCAGACGACGGCGAGGAAATATTTCGGTGCAGAGCCCGCAATTGGCAAAACTATTGAAATAGAAGGAAGCCAAGACGGCAATACTCGCGCCTTTATGGTCGCGGGTGTTTTCATAGATATACCTAAAAATAGCCAGTTAAGATGGATGACTATAATTGTCAGGAATCCACTAAATCTCGAACAATATGGTGGAGTAGCCCATGCAAATTGGACCTACCCACGAGTGGAAACCTATTTAAAACTCAAGCACGGCGCGCGCGCAGC
>JAESRJ010000136.1 GCA_016764715.1 Kordiimonadaceae bacterium
ATTCAGGCATAAGGAAACGGTAAGCTTGTTTGCCGTCTTTGTCAGCGACTTGGCCGAACGGTTTCCCTTTTGGGTAATTGGGCGCATTCAGCTTGCCTGCAAACACATAGCTTTCCCATGCATCAGGGCCATTGCTTATATTCCGTAGATATTTACGAGGGGCGGTAAACTTAATGTCCGCCTTACCACCGCAACCATCCCTGAATTTCTCCGCCACTTTGCGTGCAAAGTAAGCGGGTAGAAACCCTTTGAAGCCGACATCCCGCTCATTGATCATCGGCTGGGCCTCTATCATTACTGAAGATATAGCATCAAGTTCTATCTGCAGCAGCTCGCCTTTCAGCCCGCCCGCTGCGATAAATTCATCAACAGAGTGTCCGGTTTTTTGTTTGAATTTAAGTTTTGTTCTTGCCAGCACAACGCCCGCAGTTAACCCTTTATCACCGATCGTTGCATCATTAATCAGTGGCTGATTTTCGGAGATAACAGACCGTGCAGAACGAAATAGCATACCCAAACTAAGAGCAACATCTGGCAAGTCAGTTACCACGCCTGTGGCATYTGGCGCAGCGACCATTTGCGTGTGGATAAAGGGTGCCGATGCTGCTAATTGGCCATGGCCGGTTGCGCTGGCCACTTGAACAGCCAACCCACCAACAACCACACCAGCGACAAGGAACAACTTTGATGCTCGGGCCGTAGCGTTCTTGCGTTTTAGTCTATTTTTCCTGACTGCGGACGGCGCACGAAGCATCACAAACTCCTAAGAATTAATTTCAATACACCTTTAATTAGAGACATTAGTTTACGATCCCGTAAACAGATAACTACAATTCTATCTTTAGTAGCGAAGGTTTTGAAAAATCGGCGGAAATCGCGTCAATAATATCACTATTAGTTGCATTCTATTAGTTCAAATAACAAATCGCTTACCATTGCGAGTAGACAACAAAACTAGGAATCGCAGATTATTATGCGTTTAACGAATTCTCAAGACAGACCTTGAATACTAGGCTGATGATAAAAGGGTTATTTTGTCGCATATTGGTCGCTGCCCTCTTCGTTTGCGCGGGGACCTTGCCGGTGCATGCCAACCGCGTCTCACAAGACATAACCACTCCCACTGATATGATCAAATTTGGATATTCAGACCTCCGGCCCTACGCTTACAGCGAAAATGGAGAAGCAAAAGGCCTGAACAATGAGCTGGTCATAAACGTGATGGCCGTAATCGGCAGGCCCTTTACCCTTAAAGAATATCCTATTTTTCGCATGTACCGCCTACTGTCCAGAGGCGATATTCATGTCTGGGTAGGTATTGCTTCCACGCGCATAGAAGACGCCACAACGATCAGCGGCACAACSCCSGWNGGNCAWYTMYGKMYSMKTCTCKTNNTRCNAWYAAWCNCGCAGTCAAAGCTTTCGGTTTGGCAAATATTCGACGAAGATGTTGTAACCATCAAAGGGTTCACTTTTTCCGGTCTTCGTTCGCGGCTGACTGGAAACGGCAAAGGCGTCAGGTTCATTGACGTACAAACGCATGTCGCTGCCTTTAGCATGCTAAAAGCAGGCAGAGCCACTTTTGTGTTGGACTATAAAGGCGCCGCCGAACATGCATTAAAAGACTTGGAAATAGCGGGTCTAACCAGTGCCGTGGTGCAAGATAACCCCTTACACTTCATCGTCTCAAAAAAAGTACCAAACGCTGAAGCGCTTTTGCTGCTCCTTGAAAGCAGTGCCGTGCGCGTATGGGAACGGCAGCGCCTTCAATCCAAAACAAAATGACAATACCACTTCAACACACAGGATTTTTTCATTGCGCAGGCTGAAATATTTGACCCACAATATAGGGGCTATTGTCCGTACTCTATTGTAGGCATCTCACTCTATCGCAAGACATCTCGCAAAAAGCGGCTCCTAGGCGCTAGAAAATCCATCTCGGTTAGCTTTTTCTCCCTTACACCCCGCCTTCAGGCGACGAATGGCAAGCACGCTCTCGTAATTTTATACCGCCCAAACTGAAGCCTGGAAATAAAAGCGATATATGACAAAGCCTTAGGGAACTTATCAACGCCCGTAAAGTCAACTGGAGGCTTTTCTGCCGACGCTTTTTTAGGAGCGTCAATAGACTCAAGATTCCCAGCGGATGTTTAGGCTTTCTAAACAAAATTGGCTCTATACTGCCTACGTTCCCGTAGTTTTCGATCAAGTATTTTTTGCATATTCTGCAGGTAGTCCTGTCAGGCGGTTAGAATTTATGATCAATCAGTTGGACATTTCTCCCTCCAAATCCTCAAGCTGGCATTCCAGCATGCGCGCGAAACTTTATGCGCTCATTGCCGTTCTCGTCCTTGTGATCGCTAGCATCATGATAATTGTAGCTACAGAGACTATGGCAGTGTCCAGTGCAATTGAAGAGCAGGAAAAAGCCCTTGCCAACGTGGCAGAACTGCAAACCCTAACTAATAATTTTTCCAATCTAGCGTATTGGAATACGGATTTATCGAGCTCTCTATCCGAGAAAGCTGTTGATGCAGCCGCCGAAGCTTTTGAAAAAATGAAAACCGCGCTTTCTGCAAGCCAAGCCCTATCCTTAGCTGACCAAGAAAAACTACTGGCTGCCTCAGAGGAGGTTGCTGAACTCTCGCTACAGGCTGGCGAAAAATTCCTCTTCGATCAGGCAGAGGTCGGCAAGGAAATTATGGAAAAAGTCCGCTTCTTGGTGGACGACACCCGGTCACGGTTGATCACACTTATTGGTTCATCCCAAAAAGATGCCATTAACGCCGCCATGGTTGTTACCACTCAAGCAAACCAAGCAACCAACCTTACTTTCATTGTTATTGGCGTCACGCTTGCACTTGCGATYGTCATCATTGCCATTACCGAATATCTTATTATGAAACCCTTTGCCCAAATTACCGCCAACATCAATATTCTGGCTGAAGGCGGCACAGAGATTAGCGCACACGGGCAAAACCGCAGTGACGAAATCGGCGATATGGCCAACGCGCTGCTTATTTTCCAAAACAATGCATTTGAGCGCGAGCGCCTTGAAGCGGAGGCCGTAGAAGCGGAAGCCGCTCGTAAAAGACGTGAAGAAGCGGACCGGGCGCAGAACGCGGAACGCATTCAAGAAGAACGCGGTCGAGAAAAAGAGCAGGGTGACCGGCGGGAAGCTAGGGAAAAACGGCTCAACACGTTTGTAAAAGAGTTTGGCGACAAAATTGAACCAACGATGAAAGCCTTTAGCTCCGCTTCAACCACTTTGAGCGTGATGGTCGACTTTATGTCGGGCACAGCTAACGCGGCCGCCACTCAGTCAACAGAAGTTGCCACTAAATCACAGGATGCCAGCACGAAAGTAGCTGGTGTTGCAGAAGCAGGGCAGGTTCTGTCAAATTCAGCAATGGATGTTCGCCAACAGATCCTTAACAGTAAAGAGATCTCTACATCTGCGGTGAAAAAAGCAACCGATGGAAGTAAGCAAGTAAACTCGCTCAACGGGTCAGTGAAGGACATTTCCAATATAGTTAGTATGATTGAAGATATTTCCAACCAAACCAACTTGCTTGCGCTCAACGCGACAATTGAGGCCGCTCGCGCAGGGGAAGCAGGCCGTGGGTTCGCAGTTGTAGCAAGCGAGGTCAAAAGCCTGGCGGCGCAAACCACCAATGCCACCACCGAAATTGGTTTAAAAATTGCGAATATGAATGAGGCCACAAATGAAACCATACKGTCCTTCGAGGAAGTAGCTGAGGTAATCAAAGACCTTAGCGAGCAGTCAGACAAAATCGCCCAGTCTATTGAGCAGCAGGCCACCGAAACCAGCAACATTACCGATAGTGCGTGGGATATTGCGGCAGCAACTCAGGCCGTTAGCAGCGGCGTKTCCGAAGTAAGCGAAGGAACGAAAAAAACCGAAGAAGCAGCCGGCGAGGTAAAAACTGTATCAGTTGACCTACAAAGTAAACTGACTGAAATTCAGTCAGACATTAACGCCTTCCTAGGCGACATCCAGAAAATCTGACAAAACACACGTGAGCCCCTAACGGTCACCTCAGCACTTTAAATTCACCGGCTTTTTGTAAGCCGCAAGGCAGTCGCCCCCGCCCAACCTCTATCACGCCACTATTCGCAGTGATCACCCACGGGTTTTTGACCAAATACTCTCTCTAACTTTAGTGCCGCAGACCGGCGCGTTCTATTGCCTAGTGCATATCTAGCTTGCTAGGCCTTAGAGCATCAACTGCCTTCTTAGGGAATAATAGAGAGATGCTATGAAAAACACCCTTACCTGCACTGCACTAATATACTGGGCATTATCGGCCCCTTTGGCCGCTGCCCAGGTACCCACTAAAGCTGAAAACCACACGAGCTGTTCCGGCATTGTCACCGAAATGCCAGCCCGCATGTATGATTTCAAAATGGGCAAGTGGGACATTAATTGGCGTAACAAATCAGGGCTCAGCACTTTCTCCGAATTCACCGCTGTATCTACTGTTTTTAGTAAAATGGACGGCGACATTCTTATTGATGATCAAATCGCTGAGACCTTTAAGGGCATCACCTTTCGCACATACGACGCCGCTAAAAAAGAATGGGTCGTCCGCTGGCTACCAGCTGGATCAACTTTTGCACCGAACATCTCCGCTAAACTGGAAAACTGTGTTCCAGTTGAGCGCCACGAGCAATTAGCGCGCGGCGGCATAATGGCAAAAGTCCGCACAAGCTTTACAAACATCACTGCCGATAGGTTCGAATTCCATCAGGATTGGTCGTTGGACGAAGGCGAAACCTGGACCACGGATGTGCTATATTACGAGGCCCTGCGCCAAAAGGACTAACAGCCTAGCCCAGAGCGTAACCGCTTGGTCAGTTTTTCACATTTAGGGCGTTTTGAGCACCAAAAAAAGCTGTGCCCTCTTCCAATACATCCTGCAAGGCTTCAGGAGCAGGACCACTTTTTGAAATAACCCAATAAGCGGGGACTGCTGTAATTTGACTAATACCAAGCGGCTGTACGCCAACGGCCTTTGCCGCGGCTTCAAAAGGTGCGCGGTAATCAAGAACGTAAGGCGCACGTTTGGCCAACAGCATCGCGTAAGCGGTTTCGTGGCTCGTTGTTGGGAAGGTCTTTACGCCATCTATCGCGGTCAGCTTGGTGATATAGCCGCCGTATACATATCCTTTAAGCACAATTACAGTGGTGTTCTTTAGCGCACTGAATGCGACATCTTGCGTAGCTGGCAATCTGTACAGGTTAAGCTGTGTGATGCCGAGAGGCTGCTTACTGACAAGAATATTGTCTTCGGCCCTGGCCACGCCGCCCGGCCCGATAAATACATGAATTCGCCCAACTTCCAGCTCCTTATAAAGCCGTTTTACGGGTAGCTCGATAAACTCATGCTGTAGAGCGCGGCGCAGAAAAATCTTTCGCGCCAGCTCCATATAAATGCCGGTTGGCTTGCCTTTTTCTGTGTAAACAAAGGGCGGAAAATGAACATACCCCATTTTCACTGGCCCAACGCCGCGCTCGTCCTGCGCAGCAACACCTGGCGGGCCAGGCTTTTCCTGTAGGGTACCGGCGGGAACTGCTGTGGCTTCCTCTTTAGCAAACAGGACGCCGGGTGCCATCAAGAAAATCAATGCCACCAAAAGAACGTTATATTTGAGCCGAGCAATCATCAATGCAATATCCGTTTCCCGCCACAGTATGTTTATCCCAATGCCACCACATTTGTTCGACGTTAATATCTTAGGAATAAACAACAAGCCTGTCTTTAGTATTGACGTAATGGGGACCGATTGAATATTTTCAGTTGATAACACAAATACCATACCTGTGCGAACGACGGCCAAAGCAAAAAGCCAGCGCCCAACAGGCAACATACGGAATGAACAAAGCGTGCTGAAAGTACAGAACCTTCTAAAATCCTATCAAACATCTCAGGGCGCCATTGAAGTCCTTAAAGGTGTGTCGTTTAAAATGGACGCTGGCGAAAGTGTAGCGTTGATGGGCGAATCTGGTTGCGGGAAAAGCACTTTACTACATGTACTTTCGGGCCTAGAGCCCAGCAGCGGCGGCACTATCTGGCTTAACGGCAAGGAGATCACTCAGCTCAAGGAACGGGACCGCGCCGCAATTCGCCGGACCCAACTCAGCCTTGTTTTTCAGCAGTTCAACCTGATCACCAGCATGACAGTGCATGACAACCTTGCCTTCGAGGCCAAATTGGCAGGACGGTATGACCCCGCGTGGGAGGCCGAACTAATTGAACGCCTGAAACTGGGAGACACTTTGACACGGTATCCAGAGGAACTTTCCGGGGGCCAGCAGCAACGGCTCGCAATTGGACKCACCTTTGCCGCAAAGCCGAGCCTAGTTTTAGCTGATGAGCCCACAGGAAATCTGGACGAAGAGAACAGCGAAAAGGTGCTCGATCTCGCCTACGACCTGATCGCTCGCACCGGGTGCGCCCTATTAATCGTCACCCACAGTGAGCGAGTTGCGCACCGCGCAGACAGGACGTTGACGCTGACAGCTGGGAGTTTGGCATGACAACGCCCAAAGAAGGGCAATTTATGGTTTTAAAGGCTCTTTTTGGTCATTGGGTTCGGCACAAAATTCAATTTATAACATTGCTCACTGGTCTAGCGGCAGCTACGGCGCTTTGGACTGGCGTTCAAGCCCTGAATACCCACGCCAGAACAAGTTACGCCCAAGCGGCAGCGGCGGTCACGGAGACACAGCGAGCCGCTTTCGAAGCCCAAGGCGGCGGACCGATTGACGAAACTGCGTTTGCAAGTCTGCGGCGCGCGGGTTTTGARGTTATCCCAATTCTCAGCGGCACGCTCACATCTGCGGCCGGTTCYGTAACATTAACCGGGATCGATCCGCTCACCTATGACAGTAAAAAAAGGACCGCATTTAAGGCTCCATCAGGCAGGGGRATGGCCGATTTCCTGAACCCACCCGGCACTTTATACACGGCACCGCAGTCAGTGAAAAYCCTTGCGAGCATTTTATCRCGGATTGACCYTGCCCAACGGCCAATCTTGAAAAGCACCCCCAGCATTGCTGAGGGCAGTGCMATCGGCGATATYGCTATAGTCCAACGCTTGCTTGACCGCTCTGGCTGGCTGACTAGGCTCRTTATTCCCACTGGCGATAGCCGTACAGAAGCAGACTTACCAGCGCCWTGGRACMRAAAACTCGTGCGCGTAGAACCCACCWCCGAGATTGACATCRCGGGCCTTACAGCGAGTTTTCATTTGAATTTAACAGCTTTTGCCCTGCTGTGTTTCTTGGTCGGTTTGTTCATCGTGTATTCTGCCATCGGGCTTGCCCTTGAAGCGCGYATTCCCAGCATTCGAACGCTGCGTGTGTGCGGTGTTTCCCTGCGCCGTTTGATTGTTATGATGGTGCTTGAGCTAACGCTGATMGCAATCCTCGCCGGTGTCATAGGTGTCATCCTTGGCTACGGCATCGCCACGGCTTTGCTACCCGAYGTTGCGGCGAGCCTACGCGGCCTWTATGGAGCCCAGCTCAGCGGGGAATTGGTGCTGGATGCGTCCTGGTGGCTAGCCGGAGTTGGCATTAGCATTATCGGGGCATTGGGCTCTGCTTTTGGAGCTTTTCTGAAGGTAGCGCGGCTCCCGCTGCTCGCGGCTCAGGGCRGTGAGGCTTGGCGSGCGGCACAGGCACGTGGTCTTCTAWTCAAGGGCATTCTGTCTGCCATATGTTTTGCTGGCACAGGTTTGCTCTATGTTTTTGGTAACGGGCTCATCGTCGCGTTTTTAATGATGGCAAGTCTGCTCCTGGGGGCCGCGTTTTTCCTGCCGGTCTTTCAGGCAGCGTGTGTGATGGCAGGGGCTCATTTTAGCCAAAACCCAATGCCGCAGTGGTTCTGGGCCGACTGCCGAAAACAGATTTCAGGCCTGTCCCTCGCGTTGATGGCGCTCCTTTTAGCCTTAAGCACAAATATCGGCGTAGGCAGTATGGTTGAGGGCTTTCGCATAACATTCGCCTCTTTTCTCGACGAGCGTTTGGCTGCGGAGGTTTATGTTTATGCCCCAGACGCAGCGACCAGCGAGGCCATCACCAGTTGGCTGGTTCAGCGCGAACACGTTACCGCCGTATTGCCGTATTGGCGCGCCCACACCGTGGTGCGCGGCATGCCRGTTGATGTCACAGGCTTTCAAGATCATGYRACATTCCGCGACACATGGCGTTTTTTAGAAGCCTCTCCAACTGTATGGGATGACCTGAAGAGCGGAGCATCTGTGCTTGTTAACGAGCAACTCGCCCGTAAGCATCGCCTAAAGGTCGGCGACGACATCAGCTTTGAGGTAAGCTCCGGGTCACTTACGTCGTCCGTTGCCGGCATTTACGCAGATTACGGAAACACAACAGGCGCAGTACGTGTAACCCTAGATGTCATGGCGCAGCATTGGCCTAAGGCAGAACGACGGCGGTTGGGAATACGCGTAGCGCAAGACACTGGAAAACTCATTGCCGACTTAAAGGCTGAGTTTACGCTTTCAGATAGTCAGGTGACAGATCAAGCAACGCTCAAATCTTACTCAAACGCGCTTTTTGAAAAGACCTTCACTATCACCTCTGTGCTGAGCACTTTAACGATGGGCGTTGCTGGTATAGCAATGCTTACCAGCTTACTGACGTTGGCACATAGCCGCCTCCTTGAAATTGCCCCTGTWTGGGCAATGGGTGTGCCGCGCCGCACTCTGTTGGTGCTTGAGCTTTTAAAGACACTATTTCTTGCTTTATTAACGGCAATTGCCGCTGTGCCGCTAGGCATTGCCGTGACATGGTGCCTTGTGGCCGTGGTCAATGTAGAGGCTTTTGGCTGGCGCCTACCCCTTTATTTGTTCCCACTGCATTGGCTCCAGTTGATCGCACTCGGAATAGCTACGGCGCTGATTGCCTCWATTTATCCGGCAATAAAGTTGATCAGAACGCCGCCAGCGCAGCTTGCAAAGGTCTTTGCCCATGAACGTTAGGTCATTATTCCTCCTTGCTATTCTTTGCGGGCTGTACGCGCCAGCACCCCTTCGGGCGCAGGGCTTTGCCGGGCTTGGCAGCGACGCGAACGGTTTCGCCGCTGTTGTGCCCGGGCGAGAAATTGTTTTCCCGCGTGATTTTGGAACCCATCCTGATTTTCGTATCGAATGGTGGTATTTAACAGCAAATCTGCAAACCGCAAACGGCCAGCAGCTGGGCGTTCAGTGGACCCTGTTCAGGCAGGCTACAAAGCCGGGCACCCCACCGTCAGGATGGTCGAGAAATGAGTTCTGGATGGGACACGCTGCCCTAACCACCAACACTCAACATTTTTTCGCTGAGAAGCTTGCCCGCGGCGGCACTGGGCAAGCTGGTGCTAAACCAGCGCCTTTTGAAGCCTGGATCGACGACTGGTTTTTTACAGAGAAAGGCCAACACGCGGACGCCACAAAGCAGTTTCAAGTGAGCGCGGCCGGTAACGGGTTTGGTTACAGCCTAGACCTTGAGGAAAAAGGACAGCCTATACTGCACGGAGAGGGCGGGTTCAGCCTCAAATCAGACCAAGGTCAGGCGTCCTATTATTTCAGCCATCCCTTTCTGGACGTAAACGGCGTTGTCACCATCGAGGGAGAGACGCTGCAAGTTACAGGAACGGCATGGCTCGACCGCGAATGGAGTAGCCAGCCGCTAGCGACCAATCAGCTAGGGTGGGATTGGTTTTCACTGCGCCTGGACAGCGGCGAAAAACTGATGGTRTTCCGCCTGCGCGACACAAACGGGGGCACGTTTCTTTCAGGAACTTGGATTACCCCCGACGGCGAGGCTCTGCCGCTGGCCAGCTCTGACATAAAGATAGAGCCCTTAGCATCCTCAACGGATTCCGGGCGGAAAATACCAACACGCTGGTCAGTCGTTGTGTCATCAAAAGCACTGGATATTACCGTGACACCCCTTAATCCAAATAGCTGGATGGCCACTAGCGTCGCCTATTGGGAGGGCCCCGTTCTCGCCAAAGGCAGCCATAGTGCACAAGGGTACCTGGAAATGACTGGCTATTAGCCACGGATAAGCCCTCGACATTGCGCGACGCTGAAAACGCCGACACCAACTGCCCACAGTATCGAATTTCGCCGACAGTCTGTTCACAAAGCCAATCTGAAGGCATTCGGCGACCGACTGCAACCATGCGGCAACATTGGCCTTTGCATTGGCTTTATATCTGTAAAACTAGTGCAACGGCAATGAGTAGCAAGCCGTTTATACTGCGTGACGCAGGCTCGTGTAGCTGCAAAGGGACGCGCCTTGCCCCGACAAGCGCTAGACAGCTGTTACTCCAAGAGTATTAAACCGGCTTGAACTAGACGCAATGCATTTAGGGCAGATGTTAGTGGTATAACAGCAACTTTAACGATTGCACGAGAGCGAGCCTTCCCGGCAAAAAGAGACGATTTAGGCAAGATGAAAGTCGACGACTTAGATTTACATGCAGACGTGCCGCTAAAAGTCCGGCTATGCGTTAAGGTACTGGAACGAGAGAGGTTACCTGTTTCACGAAAAAGTGAAAACGTAACCACAGGTGTGTATATTACCATTTTTTATTGCATAAAATCGGCTTTGTGGGTGGTTTCCGGTGCAATATCGAGTAGAGCYCTTACTCCACTTTAAGGTGGGMASACAAATTTAATCTAWTTTTAACTACCCAGTGCAATTGTGGCCGTTCTGTGAATATTTAGGGTAGGAAAAWCGAATGAGTATCAAGCACACGATCGTTGCTTTGGCACTCGCCAGCACGTGCTTAACAAGTTTACCAGCTATTGCGGGCGGTACAGAGACAGACGACGAAACGAATAAAATCCAGAAGCTAGAAGACAAGCTCGGACAAGCAATGAAGTTGATTGAGCAACTCTCRAAAGAGATGTCYAAGCTCAAARCAACACAAGAAARRCAGGCYGCAGCAMSGACMCCMRTWGCTRTCGCAGTGCCGCAACGCGCRGGCRTAGAACTTCTYACTATATCRCAAGGCGACTTTGATGAMCTGGCMGARCGCCTKACAGACATTGARGATGTKGTTCTCGATGTTGACGAGCGTGTTGGCTCGCGCGCGGTTGTGAACGCGTTTGACGCTACCAAACTCGATATTGGTGGTTTCTTACTTGAAACCCTCACACATGTAGACGGGGAAGACGGCAGCGCCACAAGCTTTAACCGTCAAGTATTTGAACTATTGATCAAAGCGGAGCTGTCAGATCAGTTCTCCTTCTTTGTTGCGCAGGCATTCACCCGCGAAGCAACGCCAACCTTTGTGGATCCGGAAGGTCGCCGTAACCCAGACTTCAACTTGGGCACGGGCGCACCAACTCCGATCGCGTGGGCCAACTACCGCGCCAGCGATGCCTTTAACATCCGCGTTGGCCGCTGGGTCACTCCTCACGGCATCATCAATATTGACCACTTCCCGGCTATTTTGCTGGATACTGAGCAGCCGCAGTTCCTTCGCCCCTTTGGTGGGCAGACTATTTTTGCCAACTTCCAGACCGGTATTCAGCTCCACGGCAAGAAATTTGTCGGCAACTCGGGCAGTCGTCTTGATTACGCCTTCTATGTTGGTAATTTCGGCGGCAATGCAGATAACTTCAATGTCGGTGGCCGGGTGGCTTACACTTTCTCTGACACAGGCCTTACCTTCGGTGTTAACGGTGCCTTCGGTAGGCGCGCTGACGATTTAGACAGTGAAKATACTCTGCTCGGCCTGGACCTTCTGTATGATAAAGGCCCAATCTTGTGGAAAACGGAACTCCACGTTACTGACGAAGACCTTGGCGAAGACCGAAAGGCCTTTTACACGCAACCAGCGTGGCGCTTCAAGGATGATTGGTTCGCTTTCTACCGGTACGACTTCCTGGATGACGGGCAAGCCCGAGGCGATAGAACCGAGCATGTATTCGGCTTAACATTCAATCCAATACCGCAAGTACGGATAAGGGGCACAGCAACATTCCGCCACTTTGATGCGCGCGGCGGGTTCTTACGCGAAGCCAATGCACGCCTATATCAACTTTCAACAACATATTCATTTTAGGAGGAAGGTATGACACACAAAATCACACAGCCCCTAAAGTGGGCAGCAATTGCACTGGCAGCACTGACCGCCAGCGCAAGCATTCAAACCTCAGCAACAGCAGATGATTTCTATGTCGTTGTAAACAACAGCAATGGGTACAGCGCAGATATCGCTGATATGAAAACCCAAATCCGACGGTTTTATCTGAAAGAAAGTAAAAACTGGCCCGGCGGTAGCACWGTGGTATCGTTCTCTCGCAAACCAAGCCACGTGGCGTACCACGCTATGTTAAACGGCCTGCTTAAGATGAGCCCCAGCGAGTTTGAAGAGCATTGGGCTCGCAAAAAGCAAACAACTGGCGATACTCGGCCGCGTTCTGTTGGGTCTACCAACATTCTATTGCGGCTTATCAAACGGACACCTGGTGCCATTGGCATCATCAAGAAAGCAGATAGCACCAGCTTGCCAGACGGCGTGAAGGTACTGTTTGAATTTGCGTCCTAAAGCCAGAGGAAACCTGCGGTGACCGATATTAAGAAACGATTTTCTGCTGATACTTTAAGGTTTAAACAGTATCTGCAGCTAGGCATTTTGGTCTTTATTGTGACCGCAGGCCTTTTCATTGTTCAGGCCGAAACTGGACAAGTAAGTAATGTTATTGAGGAGCAAGCCGAARCGCTTGCTTCTCTTGACCGTCTTCAGGACATTCGACAAACATTTGTTCGGTTGAGCTACACTTATGCAGACTTGGCAAATTCTCTCTCTGAAGAAGGCGAAAAAGAAGTTGGCGAGTTAAAAGCCAAGCTTCTTACGGCGATAGARATACCCGGCCTGTTTAGCGCGGCAGAAGCGTCCTTCCTTCAGGCCGAGATCAATATAATTGCGACCACAAGCGATGACGCTGTACTTGATTACGTGACGGAAGAGCGAGAAGCTGGTGACGCAAAAATGGCGGCCGTAAGGGTCAAAGTATCGGCGATTGATAAACTGCTTAGCGACCGCGTTGTCGCAGCACAGGAAGAGGCCCGACAAACGGCTGCAATGGTGTCTGAGCAATCAGCGGCAGCAAATCTATGGACCTGGATAATTTTGGTCTTAACGTTCGTAGGCGTGGCGCTCATTATTTTCTTCTCAGAGCGGTTAATCATGCGGCCCCTTGCGGCCATCACCGGCAGTATTCACAAATTGGCCGGGGGCGACTTGGCCGTTGAAGTTCCGCATCTTGACCGCGGTGACGAAATTGGCGCGATGGCTAACGGCTTACTTGTGTTCAAGGAAAACGCCTTAGAACGCGAGCGGCTGGAGCGCGAGACCGCCGAAGAAGAAGCAAAACGCCAGGAAGGCGAACAAGAACGCAGCAATGCTGAGCGCGAGCGGCAGGAAAACGAATTAAAACAGCAACAGGAATTCGCAGCTGCCAAAGAGGCAATTGCCGCTGAAATGGGTACGCTGATAGCCGGCTTCGACCAAACGGCCACAAAGCTTTTGGCAACTGTATCAGACGCTGCAGGTACGCTGGAGACAACAGCCCAGTCGATGAGCGGCACSGCCGAACAGACCAATAGATTGTCAGCCAATGTCGCAGCAGCAGCGGAAGAAGCCACCGTGAACGTGCAAACGGTTGCCAGCGCTACCGAAGAACTTAGTGCCTCCATTTCTGAGATTGGTCAGCAGATTTTCCGGTCAACTCAGGCAAACGAAGCGGCTGCTAGCCGTGCGACGGAAACCTCCAAGGTGATGGAAGAACTGGAAGCGGCCACCAAAGCCATTACCGAGGTTACTATCCTGATCAACGATATTGCTGCCCAGACAAACCTGCTGGCGCTGAATGCCACTATCGAAGCCGCGCGTGCTGGCGATGCAGGTCGCGGTTTTGCCGTGGTGGCCAGCGAGGTGAAGTCGCTCGCCGGGCAAACAGCGCAAGCAACCGAGCAAATCGAACGGCAGATTTCGCTGCTGCAGAACAAAACCAATATCGCCGCGGTTTCGATGGGCGAAATCCGCTCGGCCGTGCAAGAAACCTCTGAACTAGCGAACGCCGTTGCTGCCTCTGTTCAGCAGCAGCAAGCGGCCACCGGTGAGATATCATGCAACGTTCAGGAAGCAGCGCGAGGTACTACTGAAGTGAACAATAACATCRGCGACGTGGCACAAGGGGCATCAGATACTATGGCAGCCTCAGGCAGCGTCCTTTCTGCCTCGCAGGATGTAACCAACATCGCCAATTCTCTGCAAACGGAAGTGCAATCCTTCCTCAGCAGCATCCGTCTGGTGATGGAACGCTAATAGCCTTTGGCACTTAATCCCTCGCAGTCTAGCTGCCGATGTTTGCCCATTCTGCCTTTATGTATTCGCGCATCAGAATCACCTTGAACAGCGTTTGTYCCAAACCGCCCTACTGCGTCCAGAACAAAGAAAGGTTCTACTGCGGCTTATTTGCGAATTATAAGCCGCAATGACGCTCTTGTTGCCACATTGTTCTGCATTAGCAGTTTTTTACAAAACTTCGTTGACACCCCAGTGCTCCTGCCATAAACACGGCGACGGAGAGGTGGCTGAGTGGTCGAAAGCGCTCCCCTGCTAAGGGAGTAAGGGTTCACGCCCTTCGAGGGTTCGAATCCCTTCCTCTTCGCCATTTACGCCGAATTTTTGTTTAGTGATGAAATTACTTGTTACGCAGAAATTCGGCGTAAATCGCTATTCTCGCTGCAATGGATGCGGTGCGACCTTCTTAAAGAACGCCCCACCCTATAGCCCCCTATCCCGATAATAACTTAATCATTGAAGCAGTTGTCTGACGTTCTGATAGGGTCGCAGGCGTAGAGCCGGACCAGTGCGCGCCGATCAGGACAGCAAAAAACTATCATGATAGGCCGTCATCGGCATTGCAGCCAGCCACCCGATGCTTCGGCCAGGACTACTGACCTTTGAGCGGCCAGCGCTTTTTCTACATGCCCAATCATTTCGCCGCTTTGCGTAAGTTCTCCAGATAAGCACCTTCGCTGTCCTCTGAAAGGATGGTCCTCCGTAACGTGCTGGGCATATTGAAATAGAGCGAGTAAGTGGTTTTCTGATCCTCTAGATAGCGCGTACACTCCATTGTAATCGCCTGCTCGCCCGTTGGGTACAGAAGGCTAAGATGTGCGACCGCAGTGGTGCCGTCAGGGTCGCCGTACGTCAAAATGTCGCCGCGCGGTGCGCTTAAGGCAGGGTAGGCTTGGCGCAGGTTCGAGAATATTTCCTGCGGTCGCTCCGCCGCCCCGTRAACTGAATAAAAATCGATACCTATCAGCCTGCCAGCCCGGCTAAGCTCCGCAAAATAGTACCGCGCCTGCCTGTCGGCGGTAGGCACGGCGCACAGTTCCACCTGCAGATAGGGCAAGCCGTCCTCTTCGTGGCTGTCCTCTTCTATATCTTCGCGGTCAACCAAGCGTTCATCCAGCAAACTGCCCAGCCGGAGGCCGTACGGTGCAAGTGTTATAGCGCTCTGATCCTGTGTCATATTTCATCCGTCATTTAGGGCCCGTCACGCCGATACTAGGGCAATTGACAGGAGTGTTTACAAGTGATGGCTCATAAGGTTCTTTGCTTTTCAGCCAGCCATAAATCAGTACGCGCTATCTTGAAGGCTAGCCGCCTAAATAGGTGCGGGCATGCACTTTCTGGGCGACATCATGCTCCTTGTCGCTGAGCGCTTTGGACACGTCAGCATTTAGCCTGTTTAGAAAGTCGAGCGTGTCATCGGGTGAGCAACCTAGTTCTTGCAGACAGACCAGTGCACAGATGCCTGCTTGTTTCTTACTCCAGAGGTCATTATCCGTGAAAATCAATAATTTTTTTTCGGGCTTTGCTGCCGTCGCGAAGGAATTGCTCTGGCTGATCAGGGTTTCTTGCCATTCACATTGATCTTCGCCGCTGGAGGGTAACCTGCTGCCGTCTAGATTGCCGCCCATTGCTTCAAGGCCAGCGATTTCTGCGGCCTGCATCAAACCCGGATTTGGGGCACCAAAATGCAGCAAAGTCTGAAAGCCGTGCGCTTTGGCGCTCGGGATCATTTTGTTTTTCAGAGGTGCGCAAGTGAGCGCGATGCAGCGCCCCATTATATGCAATATTTTCAGGTGAGGCGCTGTTTCAAAGTACGGAGCCGGTCCATGGGGCGCGCCAAAATAGTCCTTGCGGTATGTCACTRTTGACTTCCTGTTGCTTCGGAACCACCAAGATCACGGGCGTTTTTGGCACCATAACCCTCGAACAACACTTGTCTTAGTTCTTGTATTTCGTCAATATCATAGTCTACATGCCGGGCTTTATCACGGAGGATGCCGTCTAAAAAATCGAGTATGGTTTCTGGCTTGCCGTCATAGATTTCGGCGTGGTTAACCGTGACGGCATAGTCTTCTTCGTCACTTAACAAAAAACCATATAAAACCGTCTTCTGCATTTCCATCTCAACGACCCTTTTCATAAAGAGTATGGGGCTGCGGTAGCCTTGAGCTTTATCATCACAAATCAGATGTTGAGCGTTTTCATTCCAGAAACCCGAAACTAAGCTTCGAAAGCCCTCTGTCTTCCGGGATATTTCAAGGTGGCTGAGAATATAGTTTTCAATTCTTGTTCCAGTATTCGAATGGCCCGTAGTTCTAGATGCTTGAAGTTGAAGGCAAATTCTAGCGGCCAACAAYTTCAATCCATCCAGGTCTGATTGTTGAACTGAGTTGGTGTCSGAGTTCTGCGCGTCTGCGGGAGAGGCTTGTTTGCTGGCGGGAGTGTCGAGGGCGCAATGGGCGCTTGSTGCGKCGGGTAGGCTGAGGGCGATGACCAAGGCCGCCGCCACGAATGCTATCTTTTTCATAAATCCCCCTTGGTGACATCGTCATCATCATCACAGCTCAAGCCGCCACCCTCGCACGTCAGGAAAAAATGTCAAACGGGGGTATGCGTTGTTTCGCTAGCGCTTATAGTAGCTAAATTGGTCGCTTCAGTTCTGGCGTGTGCGGAAGGTTTAGGATGCCAACTTTTTTTTGGAA
This sequence comes from Kordiimonadaceae bacterium, assembly GCA_016764715.1. Lineage (GTDB taxonomy): Bacteria > Pseudomonadota > Alphaproteobacteria > Sphingomonadales > Kordiimonadaceae > Kordiimonas. The sequence continues at coordinate 17,114 of JAESRJ010000136.1, forward strand.
TGTTCACGAAGGTGAAAAAGAGTCGAAATATATGCTTTGGGCAACRGACGGGCCGTCGCTGTATGAATTTCTRCAAGCGACGGGCGGTAAAGATAAAACATTGCCGGATGAAGCAACACGTGTTGCAAAAGATGGCCTCAAGTTTGCGCCAGGCGCATTGGACGGCATTTTCGCCAATCATGGCGGCGGTGGCGGTGACAGCGAGAAAACCGTTAAAAAGGCCCTGAAGTATTTTAAATCGGCCTGCAAAATTCCCGGGCGACGCGTTTTGGGCAAGCTCTACGATTTCTCCGTTGAACAGGACACTGCAAGTTATGTTACCCCCCTGATTAAACAGTTGGTGGCGCTGCCCAAACTTGATCAGAATGAGCTGTTTTACATCGCCAAGTCTTTTGCTACCTCTGGGCGGCACCGGGAGCCTGTGAAGCTCGGTTTAGCGATCCTTGCCATTTTTAAACCACAGGCCGACGACCCGAATTTGAAAGAACTGACAGAGATTTTTGAGACACTCGGCCAACATGATGAGTTCACGCGATTTTCAGCGATCGCGCTGCAAAATACCGTGCCAGAGCCGGAGCACACGCTGTGGAAACTTGCAAAAAAGGTGACAGGCTGGGGCCGGATTGACCTTATCAAACGGCTCGCCAACACCGAAGACCCTGATATTAAAACTTGGATGCTGGTTGAAGGGTATAAAAACGATGTGATGTACGGGTATACGGCCTTTACCTGTGCAATGTCGGGGGGGCTTGTGGATGCCGTTACAGCGCCAGATGCCGATGCTGCACTAGCGCGCGGCGCCCTGGGGATACTATCGACCCTAATCGACGGCAGTGAAGGACCGGGAGAGTGTATATTCGTCTATGATAATGAGGCCCGTGCGGCCATCATCGGCACTGTCGAGCTGGTCGACCGGCTAGGCCCCGAATGGGTGCAGCTGCGGCCCCTGTCGCGTATCCAGCATCATCTGGAAACGGACTGTGATKCAGAAGACCTGGAGGAATTCGGATGGACCGAACCAGAAGTGCAGCAAATCCTGGCCACTATCAAGAGCATTCTCGGCCTCAAGCGCTGGCACGCTGAAGCCGCGGTTAAATTAAAAGAGTTTGATGATGAAAACTATACGCTCAGCTTGCTGGCAGCAGACGCGCTCGGCATCGATATCTGGCCGCACCGGTTCGCGTACCAACAGCACAAAAATCAGGATCAGTGGTATTTTTTGGTGCAAACGCAAGRCCCAGAACGTGCAGCCAAAGTTGTTGAGCTTGCCCGCGAACTTATCCCTGAGGCATCAGGCGGTGCACCCTCTTATGACCCGGCGCGACCCTTCGCATCCGACCCGTTTGGCTGGGTATTGCAGGGTTTAAAACCGTTTCCGGGCATAGGTACCGATTTGTTRCTGATCGGCCTGKATAGCCCCAACCCCGGCAACCAGAATATGGCGGCGCAGGCTTTTGAAAAATGGGGAGAAGGCTACTGGCCAGATGAGGCGCGCGAAAAAATCACCGCAGCAATCGCCAAAAGGAATATTTGATGCCAAGCGCCGTGCACCCCACCCAGAGAAAAAACGGCGGGYTACGTTTTGGCGCTACAAAGCTAGTGCGGCGCCGGTCCCTATTAACCGCCTCGTTCCTGTTGGCTTCTTTTGGCTTGTTCACTGCCGAAGCGGACYCTTTGGCGGGCGGCRCCCTTCAGGCTGASGGGCTAGCGCTATATTGCTWCGCTGTGCCCAACRACCCRAATAAGCTGTGTTATGTGGAAACCCAAAGCCCCTATGGCCCTTGGGATCAGGTGGTGTTTTACCGCAAGGACACAGCAGGCGCGCTTTTGCTGCTGGGCGCAGACAAAGGCGGCGGTGTTGCCACTTTTGGCGGTGTCAGCTTTTCCGCTGACGGACAGTACCTGTGGACAGACTGGGCAGAAGAAGGCCATTCGTCACTGCATTTTTACAAAACAAAAGCGTTTTTGGAGGTAGGATTGCAGCAGAGCGTTGGCGCTGTTCACGATTATGAACTGGACCATGTTGACGGCATTTTAGCAGACGGCACGCTGATCTACGGATTTTGGAAAAAAATGCCAAACTGCGCCGACACAACAACATATACCATCGTCGCCGATCAGGATGCTTGCCACCATGTTGTCGCGCTGGGCGATGACCGGGATTAAGCRCCCCAACARCGCGTCAYCGCTGATGGTTGCAGAGCGGCGCGCCAGCAATCGCCCTTAGGGAGCAGCTTGGCGCAGCTGGTTACTGCGCTGGTTGGTCCGCTCTCTTGCTAAGGCTCTCGCTCATCTCCCGCCACTGGTCATATTGGCCTTGTTTAGTTGCCTTCGCTTCCGCCGATTTTCGGTCTTTGGTAGCGGCGMCTTTATTGCCAAGTCTATGATGGGCATCGGCGCGCCAAAGGTAGGTGAGCCATGCATCGGGGTTCAGCCGAATTGAGTTGTTATAATCAGTGATCGCGCTGTATTGCTCGCCTTGCTTTTGGTAAAGCAGGCCGCGTTTAAAATGCAACTCAGCTTCCTTGGGCGCCACACTGATTGCCGTACTAAAGTCAGCGATCGCTAAATCTAATTCGCCTTTATCTGCGTATGCAAGGCCGCGGCTATGATAGGCAGCGATCCCTTTTGGCTGTAGCCGAATGGCATTACTAAAGCCAGCTACTGCACGGTCGTGCTCGCCTTTGTGTGCATAAGAAAGCCCCCGGTAATAAAAGGCCTCCGCTGCTTTCGGGTTCAGGCGAAGAACACTATCGAAATCAGCAATGGCAAGGTCATGCTCGCGTTTTTGTGCGTGGACAAGGCCTCGGTTATAATAGGCAATGATCGCCTCAGGGTTGCTGTCAATTACAGTAGTGAAATCTACAATGGCGAGATCATGCTCGCCTTGATCTTTAAACACTTGAGCACGGGCATAATAATACGCCACACGATTCGGGTTCATGCTTATGACGTCATCAAAATCAGCGAGAGCTTTGTCATACTGGGCCTTGCGGGCAAAAAGAATGCCGCGACTGTAATAGGCGTTTTCGTCCTTAGGGTTTAAGCGGATATAGTCGGAATAATCCACGATCGCGAGATCAAATTCTAGCTTCATTTGGTAGACTATTGCMCGRGCCAAATAAGGGAATGCGGCGTCTGGATCTATACTAATGGCACTACTATAGTCGGCTACAGCGCGGTTATGCTGGTTTTTTCGCGCATATTTATGACCGCGTTCTACGAACTCTGCTGGTTTCTTCGGCTTAATTTGGTTGCTCTTTACAAAATCAGCAATTGCAAGGTTATGCTCGCCTTTTTTTTCGTAGGAAAGGCCACGGCCAACATAGGCCGCGTAGTTTTCCGGGCTCAGCCGGATTGCGCGGCTATAGTCAGCAATTGCCCGGTCATGGTCGCCTTTTTTTCTATAGCTATAGGCGCGACCAAGGTAGGCTGTAAGAAATTTGGTGTTTAAGCGCGTGGCTTTAGTGAAATCAGCAATGGCCTTGGTGTGTTTGTTCTTTTTTTGGTACATTAGCCCACGGTTAGAGTAAGCGTTTGTAAACTTTGGTTTTTTAAGGATTGCGCTACTGTAGGCAGCGATAGCTTCGTTAACCCAGTTTTTCTTGCCATGCGCCACCCCATCCTTGAAAAGAGCAGATGCTGTTTTTGATGACAGGTTATTTTTGCTAATAAAATCAGCGATTGCCAGGGTATCTTTTCCTTTTTTCTGATAAGCTAGCGCGCGATTATGATAGGCCGCCTCATTCTCGGGATTATACCGAATGTCTTGGCTGTAATCCGATATTGCACGGTCGAACTGGCCTTTTTTGCTATAAAGCACCGCCCGGTTAAAATAGGCATCTCCTACCTTCGGATCTAAACGAATGGCCCTGCTGTAGTCAGCTATTGCAAGATCAGGCTCACCTTTCTGCTCGTACGTTAATGCCCGGGCTATATGGGCTCGCGCATATTTCGAATTCAGCTGGATGGCCCGACCAAAACCACGAATAGCGAGATCGTACTTACCCAGTTTCCGGTATGCATGGGCGCGGCGAAAAAAGACTTTGGAGTCCAATGGACCTAGGCGAATGACGCTGTCATAGTCTCGTATTGCGCGGTGGAACTGGCCTTTGTCATAGTATTCGCTTGCTCGGTTCCCGTATGACATAAGGGACTTGGGGTTCAGATCGATAGCTGTACTATAGTCACTGATTGCTTTGTCATGGTCACCCTTTTGGCCGTATGCAAAACCCCGATTATGAAAGGCAACAGGCACGGAGTCCCGTGATAATGTTCCTGAATTGATTGCTTTTGTACAGTAGTGGATCGCCAAGTCTGGCTTGGCCCTGGCGTATTCGCTACACTTCACCGCTTCGGGATGTTGTTGTGCCGAAAGCTGCACAGTCATTAGCAGTGAACTTGCCAGCAAAATGAGACTAAATTTCGTTAGCCGCACAATCCTTGAAAACCTAACCCGCATATTTTCTTCCCCACTCAATAAAACCTCGCTAACGACGGTAGACGTAAATTAGCACGCAGCGAGGCCTTTGCAATATTTTATAGTTCTAGCACCTTGCCCACTGCCAATAAACCGGGTGGCATAAGGGAATAGGCCGCCTAAGCACATTTCGCAGGCAACTAAGGTGGTGCAGGTGACGATCAAGAATGACTTGTCCAAAGCCTTCAAAAGCTGTTGAGGGATACACCTGACCACCGTTGCAGCCTTACGTATATAAGGGGCCGAAGATTAACCTGCCCTATACGCATCGTTCAATAACCAGTGTGATTGAACCGCGGCTGCGCCCACACATAAAACCATTCTCTGGAAGCCTTTTTCTAATAGGTCTGGCTGCCTGTTTCTAGTAGGAACGGAGCTACTAATGCATAGGTGATATGATCTGATTTGGAAAAGAAAAATAAACCCATTGAGGACTGAAGCCGGTGCAGCTAGTTGCAACGGGGTGAAGGAGGTGCGACGGAACGCCCGGCAAACCCCGCTATCTATTTAAAGCCGCAGGCCTTTTTATCTGTCATTAAAGTCGTCCAGCCCGTCGCCTTGCTGGTGAAGCAGCCYTTTTGCCAKATGCCTTTAWATACATAGCCGTCTTSRGCTGTGTAGSTGCCCTGSCCGTGYGGTTTWCCGTTTGCCCATGCGCCTATATAAACGCCGCCGTCGGACCAGGTAAATTTACCCTCMCCAGCTCGCGCGTTGTCGACGAAACCGCCTATATAAACGCTACCATTGGCCCAGGTATATTTGCCCCTCCCATTGAACTCGTCCTTGACAACGTMGCCTTCATAACCGTTCCCATTGGGCCAGGCATATTTACCTTTCCCAGTATGCGCGGTATCGACAATATCACCTTTATAAACGGCCCCATTTGGCCAGGTATATTTACCCTTTCCATTTCGGGTGTTATCAACAAAACCGCCTTCATAAACAGTGCCGTCGGGCCAAGTAAATTTACCTTCTCCAGCGCGTTCGCCCTTAACAAAATCGCCTTCATAAACGTTACCGTCGGACCAGGTATATTGCCCCCTCCCTGTGCGTTCGTCTTCGACAAAGTCGCCTTCATAAACATCACCGCCAGACCAGGTAAATTTACCTTCCCCGGTCCGTTGGCCCTTGACGAAGGATCCTGTATATATGTCACCATTATCGAAGGTGAAGGTGCCCCTGCCGTGTCTGCTTTGGCCTAAGTACTCACCGGCATAACTGCCGTCCTCATAATGGCTTTTCTCATCGACATAGGCTCTGTCATTTTGGGAAGCCTCTATAAGAACAGGCACCACCATCACGCCGATAAATGCCATAAAGGAAACAGCCCGTGTACCAAAACCGTGCCCAGTCTTTTCGGCACTATCGCCCTCAGCGGCGGCGTCTTTACTGTCTGGCGTATGTTTCGCTAAAGCACGCCGTAGCAGAAAGGCTGCCGCAAGTAACCCGGCGGACATRGCTATTCGTTCCCAAACGGCTAATCCGCCCAAGATAAAAGGATAACTGATGCCAACCAAGAAAAGACCCAAGCTAACAAATGCGGAAACACCAGATATAAAAGAGGCAATGGCAGAACCGATTTTTCTAATAAAAGTAGGTATAATTTGTCCCCCCAAGAGTACTGCGGCGTAGAATACAGAGCGCACGTACCAAAAGGCGACGTTCCCCCTAAATATTCCAAAGTTGGATACAGCCCGCGACAATGGCTGAGCGATTGTTCAATATCAAGCCAATTCAAGAGACCGCAGCTTTCCCAAGGGAAAGAAGGGAGAAAGCGGTTCCTAATGTGCAAACTTAAGGTAGCCATTACCTATTTTACCCCGGCACTGCCGCGGGGAACCCTTTTGTGCATCACGATTTACAAGGCAACGCGAAGCGTGGACTGAAGAGTGCTGGCACGATACTTATAGCGGTGCGCCTGTGGACGGCAGCGTTTGGAACTATAAATGCACTGACAAAAAATGGCGGCACGTAATGCGRGGCGGTTCCTGGTTTCACAGGCCGGATCAATCGCGGTCGGCCAATCCACATATAGCCGTATTTAGCGCTCRCAAGTTTACTGCCGGATTCCGGGTCGCTAGAGCCATTGATTAAYATGGGGCTGTCACTACTGATTTGTCCCTGTTTCACTACCAGAAACAGGGACAGGTCTTTCAGAAGCCACCGGCGTTAGCTTGTTACGCTTTTAATCGCCTGTGACAAATAATCTATATTGTTGGCCGTCACGCCCGCCAGATTGATGCGGCCAGAATCGACGATATAAACCGAAAATTCCTGTTGCAGCCGTGCCACTTGCTCCTTGCTCAAATCAAGGAAGGAGAACATGCCTTTATTCTCGGTTAGGTATGCGAAATCGCCGCCCACCCCTGCGCCCGTCAGCCCCTCTTTCAGCATTTGGCGAGAGGCATTGATTGACGTGCAAATCCCGACAAGTTCTGCTTTCCAGGAGGCTGTCAGCTCTGGCGTGGTGAGGATATGTTCAACCACTGCGCCGCCGTGGGCGGGCGGCATGCTGTACATGCCCCGTGCAACTGAACTGATCTGCCCAATCGCCACACTGGCCTGCGCTGCGCTTGTTATCGAGGCAACAAGACCAACACGGTCCCGGTAGAGRCCAAAGTTTTTCGAGCAGGAAACTGCAATCAGCATTTCTTCCACRCTTGCYGCRATTTTKCGGACACCGTACGCATCTTCTTCCAGCCCAACACCCAGCCCTTGATACGCGCTGTCGACAAAAGGAATGAACCCGCGCAGGGCGGCAACGTCGGCAATCTCGTCCCACTGTTCTGGCGTTAGATCTGCCCCGGTTGGGTTGTGACAACAAGCATGCAATAGAACCACATCGCTAGGCCCTAGGGTTTTAAGCGTTTCCATCATCGCATCAAAGCGCACCCCGTGGGTTGCCTTGTCGTAATAAGGATAACTCTTCAATTCGAAGCCAACACCGCCAATAAGYGGTTCATGGTTCGCCCACGTTGGATCACTAACCCATACAGTCGCTTCGGCGTTGGCACGCTGTAAAAACTCAGCACCAACCCGCAGTGCGCCACAACCGCCAGGGGTTAGTGCGCTTGAAACGCGGCCGCCAGCTATGGCCGTGTGGCCTTCACCTAGCAGCAGATCCATCATGGTTCTGTTATAACCGGGCGTGCCCACCATGCCGATATATACCTTGGTATCTTCGGTTTCCAGCCGGTGCGCTTCCGCTTTTTTAACGGCGTCAAAAATGGGCGTATGGCCGTTGATGTCTTTAAACACGCCGACGCTCAGGTCCACCTTATCGGGGTTCTCGTCTTCCCGAAATTTCGCCATCAGGCCTAAAATGGGATCAATCGGTAGGCTTTTGAGGTCGTTAAACATAAGAGAGGTCCATTCTTTCATCGTCTTGGCAAAATCTCGGGCAAAATCTCGGGCAAAATCTCGGGCATAGTCCCAGTCAAAGAGCGGCTGTCAAAGTATCTGGCTGCCAAATTATCCGTCGGGGTGCCGAGCGATCACGCTGCGGCAGGTATCTTATCTCCGCTTTTATAAGCTTCGATCAGCGCTGGCAAGGCTGCCTCATATTCAATCAGCG